>CAYWEQ010000006.1:35807-37464 GCA_964457185.1 uncultured Rikenellaceae bacterium | reverse complement strand
TTCTTCTTTTTCATTTTTCTCTTCAAGACAAAGTTTCAGATTCCTTTTACCATTCTGAAGATAACTCTTCACTTTCTTTTCATCAACGCCGAGATATTTCGCGATCTCGCTATAGCACTTGCTTTCGTAATAAAACTGCCTGATACATATCTTCTGCTCATCCTTCAGTTTTTCAATACAATCAGCAAGAGCCTTGTCCATAGCATGACCATCTTTATCAACAGGATGCAGATCGTAACTTGTTTCCATAAAATTTCCCGGATCAATTGTCCATTCCTGGTATTTTAATTCCATGGTTTTTACCGATCTCAGCTGCATAAGGCAATAATTCTTTGTTACCACATAAAGCCAGCTTCGGAAGTTTTCAATTTTCTGTTTCGGTATTTCTGTTATCAGCTTTTCAAAGATATTCATTACGGCATCTCTCGATTCTTCCCTGTCCTTAAGATATTTAAGGCATACGCCGTATACCAGGTGCATATAGCCGGAATAGAGTTCGCCAAGAACTTCAGGGTCATGTGAAGAACTGAATTCAGCTATAAGATCCTCTTCGGTCTTTTTCCCGGAAATCTTTCTGAGGGAAATAAATGCCATTTAGTTGTCTGTCCGTTGCTCAGGATTAAAGATATGATTTTAACCGTTAAGATCGTAAAGTCCCGATAATTATCGGAATTACGCAAAGTTCGCAAAGAATTCCTAATACAGCTGATGCAGGTTTTTCTCTGCGTCCTTAGCGCCTGCTTTGCGTTCTCTGCAGTTAATTTCTTTAAGAATTATGAGTTATTTTTTTTGTTTTTATGGAATTTGGGAAACTCCTGCATCCTATGATAAAATGTTTAACCAAAAACTTTATGTCATGAAAAACAGTTTAAAAATTTTCGCAATAATGATCCTTGCAGCGTCAATGATCGCTTTTACAGAGTCAAGGATCATAACAGGTAAGGTGCTGGATGAGCAGGGTATACCTATGGCAGGTGTCAGTGTATCAGTGAAAGGTGCTTCAACACATACCATCACTGATCTGAAAGGTAATTACCAGATATCAATAAATCCGGAGGACAAAATGCTTGTCTTTTCATTATCCGGCTATGTTACCGTCGAGCAGAGGATAGGTGAAAGAACCATAATAAATGCGACGATGAAGCAGGAAAACATCGTGCTGCAGGAGGTTATTATGACCGGGTATGGAAATAAGATGGATATGGCATCAAAAGCAGCTCCAATGGCAGCCTATGAATCAAGACATTCCTTCTCTCGTTACAATCCGGACTTTAATACCGAAGGATATGCTTCTGTAAATGAAAATGGATATAAGAATGTGAAAAACAATCCATTATCAACATTTTCAATTGATGTTGACAATGCATCCTATTCGAACATCCGCAGATTCATCAACAGCGGACAGCTGCCGCCTGCAGATGCAGTGAGGATTGAAGAGATGATCAATTATTTCAAATATGATTACCCGGAACCGAAGGGAGAACATCCTTTTTCCGTATATACTGAGGTTGCTGTCTGCCCGTGGAATACAAAGCATCAGCTGCTGCTGGTGGGATTACGCGGAAAGAGTATCGATAAATCCTCACTTCCTCCATCAAACCTGGTATTCCTGATTGATGTTTCAGGCTCTATGAATTCTCCCAACAAACTTCCGCTT
>CAYWEQ010000006.1:0-35707 GCA_964457185.1 uncultured Rikenellaceae bacterium | reverse complement strand
TGGTCCGCGAATTCGGCGGAACGCTTTTCACGATAGCCAGGGATGTGAAGTTCCAGATAGAATTCAATCCGTTGAAAGTCCAGTCATACAGGCTGATCGGATATGAGAACAGGCTGCTTAATGATGAGGATTTCAATGATGACACAAAAGATGCAGGCGAAATGGGATCAGGGCACAATGTAACTGCTCTTTATGAACTGGTACCTGCAGGTTCTGATGAGAAGATCCCTTCAGTAGATCCTTTAAGATACCAGGTGTCGCGCAAAGAGAGTGAAGAAAATTATTCAGATGAGCTTCTTACAATCAAGGTTCGTTACAAGAAGCCTTATGGAAACACCAGCATGCTCCTTGAAAAGCCGGTAAAAGATTACGGTGAAGAAATTGAAGATGCCTCTGAAAATCTGAAATTCGCGGCGGCAGTCGTTGAATTCGGAATGATACTGAGAGAATCGGAATTCAAGGGCTCATCAACGCTTGAAAGCGCTGCAAAACTGGCCGGATCAGCAAAGGGAAATGATGAAGATGGTTACCGGTCAGAAATGATCAGGTTGATAAAAACTGTAAAGGATATGAGACTTCTGAGTGACAGGGAGGGAAAATAGTCATTTTATTGGTGAATGGATATTTGTTGCTGATGATGTGTAATATGAGGTCCGGCTCCGGAAAGCCGGACCTTTATTATTTAAATTCATGATGTAACATTCTTAATTTTTTTTCGTCTTTGTCATGAGATAATCTTTAAACTACTAACAATTCCGGCAATGTTGAAGAACTTTTTTATTAATGCGATCCGCAATATGCGGAAGTATATCGGATCTGTAATTCTTAATGTTACAGGGCTCGTAATAGGATTGACGAGCTTTCTCTTTATCACTTTATATGTAATTAATGAGCTCAGCTACGACAGGTTTCATGATAATTATAAGAATATCTACAGACCTAAGGTAGTTGGAAGAATGTCGGGGGGAGAAATAGACCAGGCAATAACTGCTGCACCGATGGCCCAGGCTATGCTGAATGATTATCCTGAGGTTATTCATGCTATAAGGGTAACGAGGATGGGAGCATGGCTGATTCGTTTCGGGGATAAAAAATTCAATGAGGATGGAGTTTTGTTTGCTGATTCAACATTCTTTGATGTTTTTGATTTCAAACTGCTGAAAGGTGATCCCGGGTCTGCCCTGGTGCGACCACGTTCCATGGTACTTTCAGAAGAATTCTCAAAGAAATATTTTGGCGACCAGGACCCGATGGGTCAGAGAATGAGCGTAGAAGAAGATACAATATTATATACTGTAACCGGTGTTATTCAGGATATTCCTGACAATTCCCATATAAAGTTCGATATGCTGGCTTCAATGAGCACTTATCCCGGTAGAGCCAATGATCAATTCTGGATCAGCCATAACTTCTATACTTATATTGTTGTAAATGAAGGTACTGACAAGACCATGCTTGAAGAAAAATTTCAGGATATGATTATTAAATATGTCGGACCGCAGCTTCAGGAGTTTCTCGGAATAACAGTTGATGATTTCAGGAAAGCCGGTAATGATTTCGGATATGTTCTTGAACCGCTGAAAGATATTCATCTGAAGGGAGCCCCGCAATACAATCTTGAACCACCGGGCTCACTTTCAACAGTATATATTTTTGCCGTTATTGCCTTTATGATCCTGGTAGTTGCAATTATTAATTATGTAAATCTGGCAACTGCAAAATCGGCAAGCAGGGCAAAAGAGGTTGGGATAAAGAAAGTTGCAGGAGTTCATAAGTCGGGTCTTGTGATCCAGTTCTTTGGTGAATCGCTCATATTAGTTGCTTTTGCAGCCCTGCTGGCTGTATTACTGGTTTATGCTTTGACACCCTCTTTCAATAATCTCATCGGAGAGGAACTATCATTGGATATTCTGAACAGTTTTAAAGGAGTAATATCACTGGTATCGTTGATATTTATTCTCGGTATATCTGCAGGATTTTATCCTGCATTTGTTCTAGCCTCTTTTAATCCGGTTGAGGTTTTAAAAGGCACATTAAATCCGGGATCCATGTCTAAAACTCTTCGCGGGATACTGGTTGTTTTCCAGTTTACTGCTTCCATAGTAATAATAATAGGTTCAGTTATTGTCTACAGCCAGCTGAATTATATGACAGGAAAAGATATTGGTTTTGAAAAGGAAAATCTTATTGTCATTCGCAGGCCTGATGCTTTCTGGAGGCAGCTTGAACCGTTCAGGACTCAACTGCTACAGATCCCGGGAGTCGAGAAGGTAGGCTTTTCATGGGCTTTGCCAGGGACAACCTTCAGTAATAATGGTTTTCTTAAGGATGAGGATCCCGAAAAAAATACATACCTCCTTAATCAGGCAGGTGTAAGCTTTGATTTTCCGGAAGCGCTGGGAGTTCAACTCGTTGATGGCCGCTTTTTTTCACAGGAGTATGGCAGTGATTCCACGGCAATACTTATTAACGAATCCGCAGTAAAATCATTAGGTCTGAAGGATCCTGTTGTGGGGAAATACATACTACAGCCAAGGGGCCCGAATCAATTCGGGAGGCTGAAGATTATCGGGGTGATGAAAGATTTTAACATTGAATCAGCGCATAAAGCAATAACTCCGGTATGCTTCACAGTTATGGGACCTGGAGGTGGTGACAAATTTGCAACCGTAAGATTAACCGGGAATGATGTTCCGGCTACAATCAGGGCAATAGAGCAAACCTGGCAGACCTTCACGACCAAACAACCTTTTCAGTATGAATTTTTCACTGACACATGGAATAATCTCTATAGTGCAGAAGCGAAAACAGGAAAAATATTCCTGATTTTCTCTATACTGGCAATTTTTATTGCCTGCCTTGGTCTGATTGGACTTGTTACTTATATCACAAACAAAAGGACCAGGGAGATTGGGATACGGAAAACCTATGGAGCCTCCATCCAGGTGGTCCTGAATCTTTTATCAAGGGAAGTTGTTTACCTGATCCTGATTTCTTCTGTTATAGCATATCCGGTTGCATGGCTCGGATCAAGATACTGGCTGGAAGGATTTGCCAGCAAGGTGAGTTTAAGCCCGGTTATATATATTCTGGCAACAATTATTGTTTTTATTATAGGGTGGTTGTCTATTGGTTATCAAACATTTAAGGCTGCTGCTTCCAATCCGGCAGAATCCCTGAGAGTTGTTTAGCCGGCAGGGAGTTTTTCCTGGCATCTCAGGTGCCTGTCAATCTCCCTGGCAGCCTTTCTGCCAGAGGCAATAGCATTAACGACAAGGCTGGCGCCGCTTACCGAATCCCCGGCAGCAAATACTTTAGGGATGCTGGTTGACAGGGAACTGTCAACCAGTATATTTTTTCTGCTATCAAGTTCTATTCCCATTTCAGTCAGTAATCCTTCCAGAACAGGATGCTCGAAACCCAGTGCCAGCAGTACAAGGTCTGTCTCAATTACCCTGCGTGTTCCGGGTACAGGTTTCATAATATATTTGCCATCAACAAAATCCCATGATACCTCTTCAACCTCTGCGCCCCTGGTTGTTCTTCCATCGCCTACAAATCTCAATGTTGACATGCTCCATAGTCTTTCGCAACCCTCCTCGTGTGAGGTTGATGTTTTGAGAGTCTTGCTGAAATAGGGCCATGGATTATCAGCCATTCTTGTCTGTAAGGGTTTTGGAAGAATTTCAATTTGCGTTACACTGACTGCTTTCTGACGAATAGCAGTTCCAACACAATCCGAGCCGGTGTCTCCGCCGCCTATTACCAGAACCTTTTTCCCTTCAGCTTTGATGGGATTGCCTGCAGATGATAATATTCCTGCATTTACTTTGTTTTGAGCTGAAAGAAAATCCATTGCATAATGTATACCATCGAATTCACTTCCTTCAATTTTGAGGTGTCGGGCATGACCTGCCCCGATTGCAATACATACCGCATCGTATTTATCTGTAAGTTCTTTACCGGATACATCTTTTCCTACAGTGACACCTGTCTGTATCATCAGACCTTCCTTTATCATGAGATCCAGTCGTCGGTCGATGGTAACCTTGCTGAGTTTGAAATCTGGTATTCCGTATCGCAATAATCCTCCTGCTTTTTCGTCTTTTTCAAAGAGGGTTACATTGTGACCGGCCTTGTTCAGCAGGTCAGCAGCAGCCATTCCTGCCGGACCGCTGCCAATTACTGCAACAGTTTTACCTGTTCTTTTTTTGGGTGGAAGAGGTTTAATATATCCTTCTGCAAAAGCTCTTTCAGTAATCGCAACCTCATTTTCACGTATTGTAACAGGCTCATCGTGAATGTTAAGGACACATGCATGCTCACAGCTTGCCGGGCATATCCTTCCCGTAAACTCGGGGAAATTATTTGTTGCACTCAGTCTTTCGTAAGCTCCTCTCCAGTTGCCCGACCATAGCAGGTCGTTCCATTCGGGAATAAGGTTATCCACGGGACATATCCAGTGACAGAAAGGGATGCCACAATCCATGCATCTTGATGCCTGGAGCATCCTGTCCTCGCTGTTCAGTACCTGCTCAACCTCGCTGAAGTCGCAGATCCTTTCATGGATGGGTCTGTTACCTGCATCCTTCCTTTTTATTTTTATAAATCCTGTTATATCCGCCATGATAGTTGACTATTCGTTCCTTCAGTTAATTTCCTGTACCAAATTCCACATCCATTTCCACACCGGCAATTTTCTTTCTCAGCTCTTCAAGTTTCTGCTCCTGCAAGACTTTTTTATAATCATAGGGAATGACCTTGATGAACATTGATATGAATTTGTCAGGATCATCAAGTATCATCTTTGCTTTTTTGCTTGATGTGTACCGGTAATGACGTGAAATGAGATCTGTCAGTTCGTTAATATCATTAAGGTCCTCCACAAGTGAAAGCTCCACCATTCCCATATTGCAGTAATAGTCGAAATTCCCTGATTCGTTAAGGACATATGAGATGCCGCCGCTCATACCTGCGGCGAAATTACTGCCGGTCTTTCCGAGGACAACCACTCTCCCTCCTGTCATGTATTCACAGCAGTGGTTTCCGACTCCCTCAACAACGGCAATTGCTCCGCTGTTCCTAACGCCAAATCTTTCACCGGCAATACCCGAAATATATATCTCACCACGGGTAGCTCCATAAAGCACTGTATTCCCGATAATTATGTTTTTATCGGACTCAAATGTCGAACCGGCAGGGGGAACTACAATAATCCTTCCTCCTGAAAGGCCTTTAGCCAGGTAATCGTTGGAATCTCCCTCAAGGTAAAACTCCATTCCTGGTGATAAAAATGCTCCGAAACTCTGTCCTGCTGATCCGTAAAACCTGCATTTTATTGTGCCGTCAGGAACTCCTGCTGATCCGTACAGAGACGCTATTTTTCCCGAAAGCATGGCACCGGTCGTTCGGTCGGTATTACGAATGTTTCTTTTAATTTCAACGGGTTGCTTGTTTGTTATTGCTTCTTGTGCCTCTGCAATAAGGTCTATATCCAGGATATTTGTTGTTTTATTCTCTTGTTTCTCAGTACAATACATTGAATTCACCTTTGACTCTTCCGGGAGAGTCAGTAAACCGCTCAGATCAAGGTTCCTGAGCTTCCAGTGATCCACTTCCATGTTGCGTTCCAGCAGATCGGCCCGCCCTATTATATCATTAAGCTGCCTGAAACCGAGTTCAGCAAGGTATTCGCGAACATCCTCCGCAAGGAATCTGAAGTAGTTGACAAGGTAGTCGGCCTTACCCTGGAATCTTTTCCTGAGTTCCGGATTCTGGGTGGCAATACCTGCCGGACATGTGTTAAGATGACATTTACGCATCATTACGCATCCGAGAACAACAAGGGCGCTTGTCGAAAATCCGAATTCCTCAGCACCCATCAATGCGGTCATGATTATATCCAGTCCGGTTTTCAGCTGACCGTCAGCCTGAAGCATCACCTTTCGTCTGAGGTTATTCATGACCAGGATTTGCTGTGTTTCAGCAAGGCCAAGTTCAAGAGGCAGTCCCGCGTGTTTGATTGATGATGAGGGACTTGCCCCGGTTCCTCCCTCATATCCGCTGATAGTAATAAGATCGGCACCGGCTTTAGCGACTCCGGCGGCAATGGTGCCTACCCCGCTTGCGGATACCAGCTTGACACTGATTTTAGCCACAGGATTGACATTTTTAAGGTCAAAGATCAGCTGTGAAAGATCCTCAATGGAATAAATATCGTGATGGGGGGGAGGTGAAATCAGCGTTATTCCGGGTATTGAATACCTGGTTTTTGCAATGATCCTGTCGACTTTGTGACCGGGGAGCTGACCTCCTTCTCCGGGCTTGGCTCCCTGAGCAATCTTGATCTGTATTTCATTGGCATTTACAAGGTATTCGGCCGTGACCCCAAACCTTCCGCTGGCCACCTGCTTGATCGCACTTCTGGTACATAAACCGTCGTCACGGATTTTGAATCTTTCAGGATCTTCTCCGCCTTCACCGGTATTACTCCGTCCCCCGATACTGTTCATTGCGATTGCCAGGGTTTCGTGGGCATCAAGGCTTATTGCACCGTATGACATTGCTCCTGTGACAAACCTTTTCATGATATTCTCTGCGGGTTCGGTTTCTTCGACAGGAACAGGGCTCTTTTTGATCTTCAATAATCCCCTTATAAAGCCGGGATAAGCAGTATCATTATTTACCCTTCTGCTGAATTCCCTGAATTTATCGCGGTCGCCTGTTCTTGTGCTCCATTGCAGAAGTGATATCGTCTCGGGATTCCATGCATGGTGTTCACCGTATTTTCTGAATGAATAGACACCTTCTGTGAGTATCTCCGGCTGGTTTTCTTCAACAAAGGCTTTCCTGTGGGGAATGAGAACCTCCTCAGCTATCTCTTTCATACCTATTCCGCCGATCCTTGAAACAGTGCCTGCGAAATATTTATTAATTACATCAGAATGAATGCCCACAGCTTCAAATATCTGTGAAGAGCGATAGCTTCTGAGGGTGCTGATCCCCATTTTTGACATTATCTTCAGCAGCCCTTTATTTATAGAGTTTATATAGTTTGCCTCAGCTTTCTGGTAGTCGAGCTGGATAGCTTTTTCTTTTACGAGCCTGTCGATAATTGCAAAGCTCATGTATGGATTAATTATGCTTGCACCGTAGCCGAAAAGCAGGGCAAAGTGCATAACTTCCCTTGGCTCAGCACTCTCTACCACTATGTCGATCTGCATACGTTTGCGTTTCTCGATCAGGTAATGATGTATGGCTGAGACAGCCAGTAATGAAGGTATTGGTGCCATATTTCCGGTGATCCCCCGGTCGGAGATTATTATATAGTTTTTGCCGTCATCAACAGCTTTTTCCGCATCGAGGCACAGCTGATCAACTGCGGACTGTAATCCTTCTGCACCTTCCCTGGCATCAAACAGCATCGAGAGGTTTGCGGCTGAGAATCCCTTGTATCTCAGGTTTTTAACGACCTGGAAATAGGTGTTGGATATGACAGGATTCCTGAATCGGACCATTTTTACATGATCCGGCGACTCATCAAGCAGGTTTTGTTGAAGTGAGCCAAGATAACCCGAAAGAGTCATTACCAGCTCCTCCCTTATAGGATCGATCGGCGGATTTGTTACCTGTGCAAAAAGTTGTTTGAAGTAATTGAACAGGCGGTATGGTTTTCGTGAAAGAACAGCAAGCGGTACATCATTGCCCATTGAGCCGATAGGTTCTTTTCCTGTTGCAGCCATTTCCCCGATTATCTTTTCTATATCCTCCCCTGAATAATTAAAAGATGTGATGTAATTCCTGTACTCGGGTCCGATGTCGGGTGTTACAACCTGTCCGGTTTCTATTTCATCAAGATTAACCAGATTCTGCTTAATCCATTTTCCGTAAGGATATTCACCTGCAAGTCTGGCTTTAAGTTCATTATCATATATGATCTTTCCGGTTTCAGTATCGACAAGAAGCATTTTACCGGGTTTCAGTCTTCCTTTTTCCCTTATTTCCTGCGGGACAAACTCCTGGACACCTGTTTCTGATCCCATTACTATCAGGTCGCTCCCGGTTATGACATATCTGGAAGGCCGCAGCCCGTTCCTGTCGAGCATTCCTCCAATATATCTTCCGTCGGAAAAGATAAGGGAGGCAGGTCCGTCCCATGGTTCCATGAATGTTGAGTGGTAATGATAAAAATCTCTCAGCTCAGGCGAAATAGGATTTTTCGCATTAATTGATTCAGGGATCAGAATTGACATTGCATAAGGCAGTGATTTGCCGCTCATAACGAGGAACTCGAGGACGTTATCGAGTGATGCCGAGTCGCTTTTGCCCGGTTCAATGATCGGGTAGATCCTTGAAAGGTCACCAAGCTTATCTGATTTGAGCAGTGATTCCCTGGCTTCCATCCAGAGCCTGTTGCCTCTTATTGTGTTTATCTCTCCGTTATGTCCGAGCATCCTGAAGGGCTGGGCGAGATCCCAGCTGGGAAAGGTATTTGTACTGAAACGCGAATGCACCAGGGCAATGCCGCTTTGCAGATGTTCATCAGTAAGGTCCAGGAAATATTCCCTGAGCTGCAGCGATGTCAGCATACCTTTATAAACGAGAACTTTTGTTGAAAGGCTGGGTATATAGAAGAAGCTCTTCTGTTGTATAACTGAATCCCTGATGATCCTTTCGGTCCGCTTTCTGATAATATATAACTTTCTTTCCAGGTCGTCCTGCTGAATATCGGCACCCAGCAATATCTGTCTGATATGCGGCTCAGCTGCCAGTGATATTTCACCCAGCACTGAATTGTTGCAGGGAACCTCACGGAAGCCGAGGAAGTTTATATCTTCTTCTTCAACAACATTAAGGAGAATCTCCTCGCATTTTGACGCATCCTCACTGTCTTGCGGCAGGAATACAAGTCCTGTACCGAACTGTCCTGAAGGAGGCAGAGAATAGCCCTGGATAAGATAAAAATCACGGGGAACCTGGATCATGATTCCGGCTCCGTCACCTGTCCTGCTGTCAGCCCCTTCAGCACCCCTGTGAGTCATATTCCTGAGAATATCAAGCCCCTGGCTGATGATTGAATGAGATTTCCTTCCTTTCAGATGAGCGACAAATCCAATTCCGCAATTTTCATGTTCAAATTCCTCCCTGTATAATCCCCTGGCTGCAGGCCTTTCAGAATTCATCTTTGTTTTTTTTAAAGTTGCAAAAAAAACCGTTCTCTGTTTGAAAGAGAACGGTTATCCCTGATCCTATGCAATATACCATTCTCATGCTTCTCCAGCTGACCTCCTGTTGAGAAGTAAAAATACTATGGATTTGATTCTTTTCATAATTAACAATGCAATGCAAATATATCAACTTTTCTTTCAGTTTTATATCTCTTAAATAAATAAATTAACAAATAGCAAGAAAATTGTTAATTAAGGATTATAAATATAAATTTCTGATTAATTATTTCATCAACTGAATAAAGCGTCGGATCATCCTGGCACTAATATTTGTTTAAAGGTATCTTCTGAAGACTTTTGAATTGAAGTAAAAAGCTATAACTTGTTCCTGAATAAAGAACGAACTATGAAACATCCCGAACAACTTGTCCTGGTAATCTTTGGAGCTTCCGGCGATCTTACATCAAGGAAGCTTATACCGGCACTTTTTTCGCTGAAAGTGCAAAAGCTTGTACCTGATAAACTGGTGATTGTGGGAACAGGACGGACTAAATTATCAGATGAGGATTTCCGAAAGAAAATGAAAGAGAGCATAATTTTATATTCTGAAGAAAATGATCCTGCTTCGAAGCAAATAGAAGAATTTATCGGATACCTGTCTTACATTTCCATGGATAATAATATTGCATCTGATTACGACAGGCTGAAGGACAAGCTTTCTGAGATTGATAATGAAGGTGACACATGCGGCAATTATCTATTCTATATGGCCACTCCGCCAATCATGTACCCGGTAATCTGTGAAAACCTTTCAGGAGCTGGGCTGGCAGATCAGGCAAACGGATTCAGAAGATTCATCATTGAGAAACCATTCGGGTATGATATCGGATCAGCAAGGGAACTCAACCGGAAGCTCCATGGGTTGATGTCGGAAGATCAGATATTCAGGATAGATCATTATCTCGGTAAGGAGACAGTTCAGAATGTGCTTGTAACAAGGTTTGCCAACGGTATTTTTGAACCTTTATGGAACAGGAACTATATACACCGGGTAGAGATAACTTCAGCAGAGAGCATAGGAGTGGAGGAGCGCGGAGGCTATTATGATTCATCCGGAGCTCTGAGGGATATGGTACAGAACCACCTTCTGCAGATGGCAGGACTGACTGCAATGGAACCTCCATCTTCCCTGGAACCGGATTCAATAAGGAATGAAATGCTTAAAGTCTTCCAGTCGCTTCAGCCGATAAGGGAAGCAGATGTGCCGAAGCAGGTCATAAGGGGGCAATATACAGGTTCGACGATCCGGGGAGAATGTGTGAATGGCTACAGGTTTGAAAACGGGGTAGCCAGGGATTCAAGAACCGAGACATATATGGCCATGAAATTTTTTATCAATAACTGGAGATGGGGAGGTGTCCCTTTTTATATCAGGACAGGAAAAAGGATGCCGACCAGGGTAACCGAGATTGTGATTTATTTCAAAAGAACTCCTCATCATCTTTTTCAAAGGCCTGAAGGTGCACTTACTTCCAATCAGCTTGTTATCAGGATACAGCCGGATGAAGGCATTCTCCTTAAATTTGATATGAAAGAGCCGGGTTCAGGTTTTAATGTCAAGAACGTGAATATGGATTTTCATTATAAGGACCTTGCTGATATCAGGGTGCCATCCGCTTACGAAAGACTTTTATACGATATAATGCTGGGTGATTCAACCCTTTTCTCGCGTGATGATGAAGTTGAAACTGCATGGAAATTCATTGAACCTATTCAGAGAGCATGGGAAAATAATCCTGAGATAAAGGTATATGGCTATCCTGCAGGCACGTGGGGTCCGGTTAATGCAAACGATCTTATAGAAGGCTGCGGGCTGACGTACCGATATCCTTGCAAGAACCTTACGGATGACGGATTATATTGTGAGTTATAAGTTTGAAGCGACTAAAGTGACTGGAGTTCATCACAAATGAAACGATCATACATAATATTTCGAACTCCGCAAGATCTTGCTGAAGCTTTTGCAGTTGATCTGGCAGATAAAATTAAAAAAGCTGCTGATGGAAAGGAATATTTGAACATTGCTCTCTCCGGAGGCAATACGCCAAAGATTTTATTTACAGTACTTGCTGAAAGATATTCTCAGTCATTAGATTGGTGCTATGTTCATTTTTTCTGGGTCGATGAACGTTGTGTTCCTCCTGAAGATCCTGAAAGTAATTTTGGTATGACAAAACAGTTTCTGCTTGATAAAATAAAAATCCCCCGGAAAAATATTCACCGGATGCGTGGTGAGAATGATCCCGGCAGAGAAGCTGAAAGGTATTCAGAAGAAATTTTGAAATATGTTTGCAAGGGGAAATTCTTTCCGGTATTTGATATCATGATCCTGGGCATTGGCGATGACGGTCATACTGCTTCAATTTTTCCGGGGAATACAGAAATGCTTTCAAGTGAAAAAATTTGTGGTACTTCTGTTCATCCTGTTTCAGGACAAATTAGAATCACACTGACGGGAAAAGTTATTAACAATTCCAAAGAAATATTTTTTCTTGTAACCGGTGAAAAGAAGTCTGATATCGTTTATAAAATAATAAGCAAAAGTTCGGATACTGTTACGTTTCCCGCTGCAAATATTTTTTCTGTTCATGGAAAAACGATCTGGTTGCTTGATGAAGAATCAGGCAGGTTTATCAAATGACAATCCAACTGTTAAAAACTTAATAAAATAGTGTTGATGAATTTTCTAAATTTGGTAGAGTTTAATCAAAAATTATAAGTTATGGTAAAAGCAAAAGCTAAAGCACAACCGAAAGTTAAAAAAGCGCCTAAGAAGACTTTGAAAGAAAAACGCGTTGTAAAGAAGACCAAGAAAGCCGCCAAGAAAAAATAAGGAAACTGTTACTATTATATAGACGGCTTCTGTCTGTATGCTTGCAGGTCCTTGTGTCCTGCAAGTTTTTTTTGCAAAAAAAAAGCCGTCGTGGTTCGACGGCCTTACTGATAATCCTTTAAATTATCTATTGAGCCAGTTTGACATTAACTGCATTGAGTCCTTTTTTACCTTCTGCAAGTTCAAACGTTACTTCATCATTATCTTTGATCTTATCAATCAGACCAGATGCGTGTACAAAATATTCATTGTCCGAATCTGCATCCTTAATGAAGCCAAATCTTTTTGACACATTGTAAAATTTTACTGTTCCTTTGTTCATGATGTAATGTTTTAAAATTAAGGGCTCTAAAATAACTATTAATATTCAAATATTCAAATAAAAACCTATAACAATCAGGAATGGCATTTTGTTCATACGGGATCGGTAAAATTATTTTTACTTTTATTCTGTATTAAAATTTATTACTGATGAAAAGACTTTCTGTTTCCTGTATTGTGATTTTGTTATCAGGTTTATATCTGCTTGGCCAGGGTAAGTTCCTTACAACTGCTGAAAAATCTGATTTCAAATCCACATCAGATTACAATGATGTCATGAGTTTTATTGAACAACTGAAGAAATCATCAAAATTCATCAGGATAGAAACGATTGCAAGATCAACTGAAGGGAGGGATGTACCGCTGCTGATAATAGGGAATCCTCTTCCGGAATCGCCGGCTCCGCTTATTAATGACGGCCGTATAGTCATATACATTCAGGCAAATATTCATGCGGGTGAGGTTGAGGGAAAAGAGGCATCACTGATGTTCGCCAGGGATATTCTTTCTGAAAAGGATCCTGAACTCCTGAAGGATATGGTTCTGTTGATTTGTCCGAACTTTAACCCTGACGGTAATGAAAAGATCAGTCAGGCGAACAGGACCAACCAGAACGGACCCTTAAATGGTGTAGGGGTGAGGTATAACGGACAATTCCTTGACCTGAACCGGGATGCGATGAAAGCCGAATCTCCCGAAGTAAGGGGTGTCATTATGAATGTTTTCAATAAATGGGATCCGGCAGTATTCATGGACTGCCATACAACAGATGGTTCATTTCATGTGGAGCCTGTGACCTTTACCTGGATGGTTAATCCGAATGGAGACAACTCACTGATTCATTATATGCGCGAAAAAATGATCCCCGAAATGTCAGTTACTCTTTTGAATAAATACAAAGTGGAAAACTGTTACTACGGTGAATTCAACAATATGATGAAACCTGAGGAAGGCTGGTTTTATGACGCTTCGGATCCCAGGTATATGAGCAATTATTTTGGTCTTCGTAACAGGCTGGGAATCCTGAATGAAAATTATGTTCATGCCGATTATAAATCGCGTGTAATGGGATGCTATTATTTAATAAAGTCCCTTGGTGATTATGTGTCACTCCATAAGGATGAAATACAGAAAATGTTGAAAGAGGTTGACGTAAAAACCATTGAGCGGGGAAATAATCCGTCTGTGACAGACTCATTTGCCGTAGAATATGGAGTCCGCCCTCTTCCTGAAAAGGTCACTATCAAAACATATGAAGTGGAGCCTTCATCGGATCCTGAAGTGTGGCCGCCATTCAGGAAGACCGACAGGCAGAAAGATGTTACTGTACCTTACTATATAGATTTCTTTCCCGGACGGAGTGTAAAATTCCCTCTTGCTTATCTGATAACTGTCAGTGATAAGGAAGTAATCGATCTGCTCAGGATCCAGGGGATAAGGATTGAAAAGCTGGCAGCCGCTTCAAACATGGAAGTTGAAAGATTTGAGATAACCGGGTTGAAAGGTTCAGCCCGTTTGAACCAGGGCCATTATACAAATACAATAAAGGGGAAATTTCTCAAAGAGAATATTGAATTTTCTGCAGGGACTCTTGTTGTAAGGACATCACAGCCTCTTGCCAACCTTGCTGCATATCTGCTTGAACCAGAGTCGAATGATGGTCTGATGACATGGAACTTCTTTGATCGTTACCTTGTGCCGCAGTGGGGAACAGGATATAATCCGTATCCCGTTTACAGGGTCATCAATAAAACAGATTTAATGACTGTCCCTTTCTGAAATCATTTATTTCCTGGTCCATTTGTCAAACACAGTGATCACAGGCAATACATTTCCCTGTTCATCAAAATAATCACGTGATGACCTGCCTCCCATTGTTGCAGGTTCCCACCAGAAAATTCCTACACCCAGATTGTCAGGTGTGTTCAGCACAATATCATTGACCTCATCAAGAAATTCTTTCTGTCCTTCAGGCGTTTCCGGGAAAGGTGCAGGCTTATTCCTGTATTCTGTTGGTGAGGAACAATATGCTACCTCAACAAGTATAACAGGTTTCTTATATTCTTTTGACATGAATATCATATTATTCCTGAGATCGAGGAGAGTGCCGTGCCACCATGGATAATATGACTGGCCAATATAATCGAATGCGATACCGTATGACAGGAATTTGTCAAAGAAATACTTGGTCTTCTCTTTATTTCCGCCCTGGTCGATATGTATCATGATTTCAGGACGATCATTTTGCCCGCTGCCGGCGTATACTCCCTCAACACCTGCCCTGACAAGCTCAGCAAAATTATCCCAGTTTTCAGGAAGCTTGCCGTCAGGCCACAGCATCCCGTTGATCACTTCATTTCCGATCTGTACCATTTCAGGAAGTACACCTGAATCTTTGAAAGCCCTGATTGTTTCGCTCGTATAATCATATACAGCCCTGACCAGTTCCTTATGAGACATCTTTTCCCATGCTTTCGGAATATACTGCTTGCCAGGATCTGCCCATGTATCAGAATAATGGTAATCAAGGAGAAATTTAAATCCAAGATCTTTTGCTTCCTTAGCGAGTTTTATGGTGTAATCAAGGTTGTTGGGAAGAGTTGTCGGAGTGTGAAAAAGACGAAGCCTGATCCAATTGTAGCCGTGATCCCTGAAAATCAATAGCCCCTGTTTCGCGGAATCATTTTCCTTAAAAGCAAAGTCTCTGTCTTCTGCACTCTTCAAAAATGAGAGATCAGCCCCTATAGCATATTCCTGTCCGGATGCTTCAGTTGAAAAAAGTGTAAAGAGTACACTAATAATGATTGTGATATGTCTGGTAATTCCTGAGAAATTAATTCTTTTCATTTTTTAGCCTTTTTATGAAAAACAAATTTATACCAATTAAATCAAAGTCAGTGAATTCTGCAAATAATTTCAGACTGCAAGACTCACTTACAAATATTCCCACAAATCCGTCTCATATTCATGTTATTTTAATAACATTGCAGGGAAAATAATATATTCTGATCTTTAATGATTCAATAACCTGATCAAAAGAACCGATCATGAGAAAATGGCGTATTGAAGATTCGGCTGAGTTATATAATGTCAACGGGTGGGGAGTAGACTATTTTTCAATTAATGAAAAAGGAAATGTAACTGTCACCCCGAGGAAAGATGCAGCCTCGGTGGATCTCAAGGAACTGCTTGACGAATTGATCCTTACGGATGTGTCGACACCTATGCTCATAAGGTTCCCTGATATCCTTGATGATCGCATCATAAGCATCTCAAAATGCTTCAAGTCGGCTTCCGAGGAATACGGATACAATGCCCAGAATTTCATTATTTATCCTATCAAGGTAAATCAGATGCGGCCGGTGGTTGAAGAGATAGTCAGTCATGGCAAGAAGTTCAACATAGGTCTTGAGGCGGGATCGAAACCTGAGCTCCATGCCGTGATAGCAATCAACACTGATCCGGAATCGCTTATAATCTGCAACGGATACAAGGATGAGGATTATATTGAACTGGCTCTTCTTGCTCAGAAGATGGGTAAACGCATATTCCTTGTTGTTGAAAAGCCAAATGAGCTCAGACTCATCACCTCAATAGCAAAAAGACTGAAGGTCAAACCTAACCTGGGTATCCGTATAAAGCTTGCAAGCTTGGGAAGCGGCAAGTGGGAAGATTCAGGCGGCGATAACAGCAAGTTCGGACTTACATCAAGCGAGCTGCTGGATGCTGTTGACTTCTTGGAAAGAAACAAGATGAGATCTTGTCTCCGTCTCATTCATTTTCATGTTGGAAGCCAGGTTACAAAGATCAGAAGGATAAAAATAGCTCTGCGCGAAGCCTCACAGTTTTATGTGCAATTACGAAAACTGGGATTTAATGTCGAGTTTGTGGACATAGGCGGGGGCCTGGGAGTTGATTATGATGGTACAGGATCAGCGAACAGCGAAAGCAGTGTCAATTATACACTTCAGGAGTATGTCAACGACTCGGTGAGCACATTTGTCGATGCAAGCAACAAGAACAACATACCACATCCGAATGTAATAACTGAATCGGGACGCTCGCTTACAGCTCACCATTCAGTTCTGCTTTTTGAAGTCCTTGAAACAGCAACTCTGTCATCATGGGATCCCGAAGAGGAAGTAAATGATAACGATCATGAACTCGTTAAGGAGCTATTTACCCTCTGGGAAAATGTCAACCAGATGAGGATGCTTGAAACATGGCACGATGCACAGCAGATAAGGGAAGAGGCTCTTGACAGGTTCAGCCTGGGGCTCATCGATCTGAAGACCAGAGCCCAGATTGAAAGGCTTTTCTGGTCCGTTGCCCGGAAAGTCTTCATGATCGTCAGCAGTATCAAACATGTTCCTGAGGAGCTAAAGCAGATATCACGGATACTGTCGGATAAATATTTCTGCAATTTTTCTCTCTTTCAGTCGCTGCCCGATGCCTGGGCGATTGACCAGATATTCCCGATAATGCCTATTCACCGCCTGAATGAAGAGCCCACTGTACCGGCCACAATCCAGGATATGACCTGTGACTCCGACGGAAAGATTGACAACTTCATTGCTACCCGCAACTCGCCCCATTTTCTTCCTGTTCATCCTCTGAAAGGTAAAGAACCATATTATCTGGGCGTTTTTCTCGTGGGAGCATACCAGGAGATACTGGGCGACCTGCATAACCTGTTCGGTGACACAAATGCCGTGCATGTTTCAGTCGATGAAGATGGTTATAAGATTGACCAGGTAATTGATGGTGAAACAGTTGCAGAGGTTCTTGACTATGTTCAGTACAATGCAAAAAAAATGGTGCGGACTGTTGAAACATGGGTGACAACTTCAGTCAAGAGCGGCATAATTACGCTGGAAGAGGGGAAGGAATTCCTCTCTAACTACCGGTCCGGCCTGTATGGCTATACTTACCTTGAGTGAGCCGGAAACAGAATATGTAATATATTAAGATCCATTTTTGTCATCATTTAGACCAGATCCGGAATCATTTTATCTGTTTTTAATTGAAATTTTAGCACTCAGAAAGAATTTTTTCATAACTTGGAGTTTTAAACACCTGATCAAAGAATAGTTAAATAACTCTAACCATTTTAATCTTAAACTTATGAGCGAATCTAGCTTTAATTTTAATTCTTTTATCAAGGATACTATTGATGTCCTTGTAAAACCGAAATCTTACTTCTCGACAATGAAAACTACGGGAGGTATTGCAGAACCCCTTATCAAAGCGTTGATCTACGGAGTGTTGGCCGGTATTATAGCCTTGATCTGGGGACTCCTAAAGATTGGTGGTTCTGTTGGCATATTCGGAGGAGCAATAGGTGTCATGATGTTCATATGGTACATCATCGGCGCCATTATCGGGCTGTTCATAGGAGCAGTAATTCTCCTCATTATTTCAGCAATCTGCAAAGGGAGCACCGATTTTGAAGCCAATACAAGAGTAACAGCATCTGTTATGGTTATTATGCCCATCGGTGCATTACTCGGATTTGTATCGGGACTGAATTCGATGGCAGGTTCAATTATCGGCCTGGTGATCAACCTTTTTGCTCTGTATCTTCTTTATCATGGACTGGTTGAAGCACTTAAGGCAAAACCTGCAAGTTCAAAGATTTTAACAATTATACTGGCGGCCCTGCTGGTATTGTTTTTCCTGGTTGGACTGGGAGTAAAGAAGAAAGCATCCAAGTTTTTGGATGAGTTTGAGAATAAAGATCTTAAAGAGCTTCTGGAGGATATAGAAACAGATTAGCTCAGGTTTCAAACATATTCAGCGTCAGGCTTTGTGACATTTGTTCAATAAAGTCTGGCGCTTTCCTTTGCCATGATTTCATAAAAAAATTATGGAATAAATGAATAAAAGTATTGTCTGATATGAGGTACTCCTTCAGGAGGGGCATACATGCCTATGGCACAGCCACAAGCCACGAATGTGATCCTCTGGATTAAAAACATCAGTCTTGCCAGCGAAGAATAGTTTTTATACATTTATGCACTTATCACGGAAAGCAATGATCTGACCGGGATAAGGTATAAGTTATGATAATTATCAGCCGGCAATGAAGAACTGGCTATTTTCCAGAAATACTCTTGTTGTTTTTATATACAGGATATTGCTTGTATTATTCCTGTTTTCCCTCAGCCGTATCGGCTTTTATCTCTTCAACTTTAAGATGTTCCCGGGAGTAACACCCGGCGAATTTTTTTCTATAATGAAAGGCGGCCTGCTTTTCGATATATCTGCAGTAATATATATAAACAGTCTTTTTATACTGCTGCATGTCATTCCATTCGATATAAGATATAATGATATCTATCAGAAAGTAATGAAATACCTTTTTTTCATTACCAACGGACTGGCATTTGCGGTAAACTCTGCCGATTTTGTTTATTTCAGATTCGTCAATAAACGTG
Organism: uncultured Rikenellaceae bacterium; assembly: GCA_964457185.1. Classification (GTDB taxonomy): domain Bacteria; phylum Bacteroidota; class Bacteroidia; order Bacteroidales; family VadinHA17; genus LD21. Next base: position 16,889 of record CAYWEQ010000006.1, on the reverse strand, counting down.
CTACTGCAGACGTATTCAAAACATTTGAAAATGAAACGAACCTGATCAATCTCTTTTTCAGGTTCCTGATTGATTACTGGCAGGTCACCCTTTTCTGTATCCTCATCTGGTTCCTGATGATTTACCTGTATAATAAGGTAAAGGTCATAAAACCTGAACCATCAAACAGGATAGCCTATTATACCTTAAATGTACTGGCAATTCCACTGGTTGCTGCGCTTGCAATTGGAGGCGTAAGAGGAGGTTACAAGCACTCGACACGTCCGATAACAATCAGCAATGCAGCACGTTTTGTTGAAAATCCAAGGAATGTAGCAATAGTACTTAATACTCCGTTCAGCCTGTTAAGAACTTCGGGCAAAAAAGCGCTGGTAAGGTATGATTTTTATGACAGGGAAAAGCTTGATGTGCTGTACGATCCGCACTATATCCCTTCAGGGGAGAAACCATTCAAAAAAGAGAATGTTGTTGTGATTATACTCGAAAGTTTTGCCCGCGAATATATAGGTTCGCTTAACAGTGACCTGGAGGGAGGGACCTATTCAGGTTATACACCTTTCATCGATTCACTGCTAAAGGAGAGCCTGACTTTTGAGGTTTCTCTCTGCAACGGGAGAAAATCAATTGACGCCATGCCTTCAATTCTGGCATCGCTGCCATCTCTTGAAACACCTTATATCATATCTCATTACGCTAATAATCAGATCAATGGCCTTGCTTCATTGCTCAGGGAAAAAGGTTATTATACTACTCTTTTCCATGGTGCCCCAAACGGATCGATGGGATTTGATTCATTCGCCAGGATGGCAGGATTTAACGACTATGCCGGGTTGGATCAATATCCTGAAAAGGATGATTTTGACGGTATGTGGGGTGTCTGGGATGAACCCTTTTTCATGTTCTTTGCTGAGAAGCTGAACAGTTTCCCGGAACCATTCCTGGCTTCAATTTTTTCGGTTTCTTCCCATCACCCTTTTGAAGTGCCTGAAAAATACAGGAATAAATTCAAAAAAGGTCCGGCCCCGATCGTTGAAGTGGTTGGTTATACCGATTATGCCCTGAAACAGTTGTTTGACAGAATCTCCGATGCCCCATGGTTTAATAATACTCTTTTTATAATTACAGCAGATCATACAAACGAATCAATACATAAGGAATATCAGAATGATTTTGGTGTGTACAGCATACCGATAATCTTCTATAAGCCCGGAAGTACATTAAAAGGAATGAAGAACAGGATAGCCCAGCAGATTGATATTATGCCGACTGTACTTAATTACCTTGATTATGATGAGGAATTTATTGCTTTCGGCAATGACCTGTTTGATGATTCATACGAATCGTTTGCTTTCAATACGAACGGCAGTACATACCACTTTTATATGAAGGATCATATTCTTGAAATGATAGATAATAAACCAGCAGGATTGTATAATCTTAAACTTGACAGATTACTTCAGAACGATGTACTGGATAAGGAGCCTGAACTTGCCTCCGCGATGGAGGAAAAGCTAAAAGCTGTTATTCAGTCATATAATTCCAGGATGATTGAAAATGATCTGATTATTAAAAAATAAAAATATGAAATCACGTCGTCAGTTTTTAAAGGTGACCGGTACAGGGATACTTGCTGCCGGGGCTGCCTCAGTTTATGGATCCTCTGTTATATCAGGTCCTGGCAAAAAAACAGCCGGGCCGGATTTGTTTTCATTAGGGATGGCCGGTTATACCTTTTTGCAGTTAAATGTGGGGCAGACTATCGAAATTATGAAAAGGGCAGGAGTCTCTTACCTTTCTCTTAAGGATTTTCACATGCCGCTTAACAGCACCCAGGAACAGATTAATGAGATTATCGGGAAATTTAAAAATGCAGGGATTACTGTTTATACAGTGGGAGTGATCTATATGCGAACACAGGAATCTGTAGATCAGGCTTTTGAATATGCAAGGATGGCCGGGGTTAAAATGATTGTAGGGGCTCCTGATGTTGAGCTTCTCCCGTATGTTGAAAAGAAAATCAGGGAATATGATTTCCGCCTGGCAATTCATAACCATGGCCCTGATAATCCTCTCTTTCCCAATGCAACTGATATCTGGAACCATGTAAAGGATCTTGATCCAAGAATAGGCTTCTGCTTAGATATAGGTCATACTATACGCGACGGCCAGGATCCTGCAGCCGACATTCTCAGTTATAAAAGCCGCATTTACGATCTCCATATCAAAGATGTCGATAAAGCTTCCAGGGAGGGTAAAACTGTTGAAATGGGAAGAGGAATTATAGATATTCCGAAAGTAGTGGGCGCCTTAAGGAAAATTAATTATAATGGCAAATGCAGTCTCGAATTTGAAAAAGATATGAAGGACCCTCTTGCCGGTATTGCAGAATCAATCGGTTATTTCAGGGGAGTAATGGCCTGCAAATAGTAAGAAATTAAAATTCTAATCCTGAAAATATTCTTATCATGAAGAAATTCTTTAAAATTCTGCTTTACACATTTGGATCTCTTATAGGATTGATCCTGGTGCTGGTACTTGTTTCATTACTTTGGATGTCTGTTAAGGGTAACAGTAATTCAAAGAAATATATGGCGTTGGCAGGTCCTGCAGTTCAGACACTTACTATTGACGGATTTTCATTCCGTGATCTGAATAAGAACGGGAATCTTGATATTTATGAGGATTTGAGGCAGCCTCAGGAGAACAGGGTGAATGACCTGCTGTCGCAAATGAACCTTGAAGAGAAGGCAGGATTGATGTTCATTCCGCCCATAAGCATGATGAAAGACGGCTCCATTTCTGAAAAGCCTTCGCTGAGTGATATTTTCTCACTGATGAGTCCGGGTACCTCCTCCATGCTTTTTGGAAAGAATATAAATCATTATAATATATTCTTCGGTACAACCAGTAAAGAGATGGCAATATGGTACAATAACCTTCAGAAACTGGCAGAAAGGACCAGGCTTGGTATCCCTGTTTCAATTGCTTCGGATCCGCGTAACCACTTCAGTCAAAATATACTGACAGGTGCTTTCGCCGGATCATTTTCCCTCTGGCCGGAGCCACTCGGATTGGCAGCAATTGGTGATTCTTTACTGACATGGCAGTTTGCTGATATATCCAGGCAGGAATATACAGCTGTAGGAATAAGGATTGCACTTCATCCTATGGCTGATCTGGCTACAGAACCAAGGTGGGGCCGTATCAACGGGACATTTGGAGAGGATGCCGATCTTGCTGCTAAACTTACTTATGCTTATGTGAAAGGGTATCAGGGTGACAGCCTTGGCATGACAAGCGTTGGCTGCATGACCAAGCATTTCTCGGGGGGAGGTCCCCAGAAAGAAGGAATAGATCCTCATTTTTCTATAGCAAAAGGACAGATCTATCCGGGTAATAATTTTAATTATCACCTGATACCCTTTGAGGCAGCGTTCGCAGCCGGAACCGCATCAATAATGCCCTATTACGGGATTCCGGTGGATCAGTCAGGTGAAAATGTGGGCTTCAGCTTTAATAAGGATATGATCAGCGGCCTGCTGCGAGATAAATACGGGTACGAAGGGGTGGTCTGTACTGACTGGGGTCTGCTTACCGATAACAAAGTCCTCGGCTTTACTATACTGCATGCAAGAGCAAGAGGAATGGAGAATGCTACTGAAGAAGAAAGAATGCTGAAAGTCATAGATGCCGGATGCGACCAGTTTGGGGGGGAACAATTGTCTGAAATGCTTGTAAAGCTGGTAAAAGAAGGAAAAGTAAGTGAAGAGCGGCTTGATGTTTCCGTCAAAAGGCTTCTGAGGCAGAAATTTGCCCTGGGGCTCTTTGATAATCCTTTTGTTGATCCCGATCATGCTGCAAAAACCGTGGGAAATCCGGAGTTTAAAGCTGCAGGTGAGCTGGCACAGCGAAAATCGATTGTACTGCTTAAGAATGACGCGCAGGCTACAGGTAACACGTTGCCGCTGAAAACAGGCATAAAGGTCTATCTTGAAAATATTGATCCGCAGGTAGCAGGTAAATATGCGGCTGTTGTTGAAAAGCCTGAGGATGCTGATTATGCAATATTGCGATTGAAAGCCCCCTCACAGCCTCTCGAAGGAGCAGGTCCTCTGGGCAGGTTATTCGCTTCAGGTGATCTTGATTTCAAGGAAAAAGAACTGGCAGAGATCCTGAAAGTCGTTAATGCCGTTCCATCCATTGTTGATATATATCTTGACAGGCCTGCAGTGATTCCGGAGATAGCGGCTGCATCAAAGGGCTTGCTGGCAAATTTCGGAGCCAATGATGAGGCCTTGCTGGATATCATCTTCGGGAAAATGTCTCCGTCGGGGAAATTGCCGTTTGAGCTGCCTTCATCAATGGATGCTGTCAGAAAACAGAAAGAGGATCTTCCTTATGACTCAGAAAATCCACTTTTCCCGTTTGGCTTTGGACTGAGATATTGAAAATAGAGTTGCTGTTTCCTATTTCATTTTTCACCAGTACAGTCATTCTCCGATAACCTTTATCAGTTTTCCGGCAGGTACCTGCGCAGTCAGCTCAAGGTTGTTAAGCAGTGCTATTTCTGCCAGTTGCTCCTGTTTTACACCATAGTAGGCTAAAGCACCGGAAACAGTACCTGTGCTGTAAACTTTCCTGATAAGCACCTTCCTGGGTTTTACATTTATTTTTGAAACATCCGTCAGGATTGAGAAGGTTTTCATGGATGATTCAAATGTACTCATATATGTTGCGAAATCAGCTTCTGCGGATACACCATGAAATACATAGATAAGTCCTCCGTATTCAATAAAATATGACAGAACCATGTTTGTGGATTGTGCACCTGTAGACTGATCCTGCGCTACTTGTTTTGATACTGCTGCCAATGACGGAAGACTGTTTACCGTTACCTGTTTGCTTTCCACAAGTGTCAGTCCAATCCGTTTTAAGGTTGAATCTGCAGCTGCCTGCAGTACTTTCTCATTTGCCATTGTAAAGATCATCAGTGCTTTCTGATCTGCCGGAGCTATGTTAATCTGGGCAGGAGTGTTTTCCATGGTCCAACCGGTGGGGAAGGCGAATTTAAATTTAAGTGTAGGATGATAGAATATATTTCCTTCCGCATAACCCTGTCTGGGATCTTCGCCATAGACTATGCCATCAATCATCTGAAGGTAGTTGTCACCATTGACCTTGTATGAAGGCAGCTTAAGGCTATCCTGCCACCATGTTGCCAGCTGGTTTACAGTGTTATAGCGGTCCCCGGGGTCAGGGTGTGTAGAAAGGAAAGTGGGGACACCTCCTATATTTTCAGCCATGCTCATTTTGTTCAGAACCTGGAAGAAATCAGCCATTTTATGGGCATCATAACCGATCAATGAAGAATACCTGACTCCCAGACGGTCAGCTTCACGCTCATCATCACGGCTAAATTTGAGGAACAGCAATTGCATACCCTGCATTGCGTTTTGTGCATACTGTGCAAGTCTTTCTGAAGCGATCATGGTACCTATAAGGACCAGTTGTCCCAACTGCTGCTTAGTCTGCTGACTGGCAGAATGGCGTGCAGTTATATGCCCCATCTCATGGGCGATAACACCAGCCAGTTCTGCTTCGTTATTAAGCTGAGCCAGAATACCACGTGTAAGGTATATGTAACCTCCCGGTACAGCAAATGCATTGACTACAGGTGAATCAAGAATTTTTATATGGTATTCAAGCGTGGGACGGTGTGAGATTTTACCCATCTCCACGGTTTTCGTTTTAATGAACGAAAGCAAAGCATCGCTTTTATATTCACCAAAGGTTGCCACTACCTGTGGATCGTACTGGCTGCCAAGCGCGAGTTCCTGAGCTTCAGACATCAGCATGATCTGGGTCTTGCCCGTTACAGGATTAATTGCACATGAAATTACCACGATGATTACAGCCAGTAATAAAGAGATCTTAATGTAAATATTAAGCCTTTTCATCTTTAAAATATTAATGATTGATAATAAGAATCTTAACCTCAAAGCTGCGTTATTATGAATAGCATATTCAAATATCGCTAAAAAATCCCTGAATAGATTAGCATCACCTGACTATATCCTGCAATTCTTCAGATTCAAAGATTATTTTTTCCGCAGGGAAACGGGTGGTTTTTATCATAGCCCTGGCTAGATCTCGCGCCCGGATGCCCTTATATTTTTTTAAAGGGCCGGCAAACATCCATCCGAAAATATTCATAAATTTTGTTGCAGCTTTTTCGCCGAAGCGTACATCATCCCTGTTCCCCATCAGCAGCGAGGGACGGACAATCTTAAGATTGCCTGAATAAGACTCTCTTACCGATTTTTCCATTTCCCCCTTGGCCCTGAGGTAAAAGTTGGATGAGTGATCGCTGGCTCCTATTGATGAAATCACCACCATAGAGGGGATTAATAATGATTCAGCTAACTGTGCTATTTGAACAGGGATATCAAGATCTGTCTGTCGGAATTTTTCTTTTGTTCCGGCAATCTTAATTGTGGTGCCGATACAGCAAAAATAAGTGTCTGCATAACACTTATCTTTAAGTTCCATCAATTTTGCATAATCCGCCAGATGGACTATTTCCAGCTTAGGATGTGAAACCGTAAGATCTCTCCTTGCTACGGCTTTTACTTTAACAAATTCACTTTGCCCAAGCAACTCATTGACCAGTTCTTTGCCAACCAGGCCTGTTGATCCGAAAACAACTGCTGTTTTACTGTTTCTTGCCTCTTTCATTGTTTTTTTTATAAAATCGGTCTTATTATCTGTGTATTTTTCCCGGTCATTCCTGTATTTATCTGCCAGATCCATTTTCAGGTTGCCATATTCCATTGCTTTTTCAGGATTCCTGATAAGATAATCCCGAAAAACCGGTTCATCCCAATCTCCCGGATATCTGATATGAATATGGAAGGTTTGTCCTTTTACTCCTTCTTTCGTATAGCCCTTTGCGAACATCATATGAGGAGGAGGGTTCTCAGGTTTAGGGATAAGCTGATATCCGATTTTCTTCAGATTATTGATTAATAAATCTATACTGGATTCGTTGAAAATCCCGATAAGGATATCTATAGTAGGTTTTGCCGGTAATCCCGGCACTGCTGTACTGCCAATGTGTTCAATAGTGTTTATGTTGTTATTCCCGATTGTTCCCCGGATCAATTGTTCTTCAAGGCGATAGAGCTTTTCCCATTCAGGCTGGTACTCAGCAATAATTATCGGAAAAAGTTTCCCTAATTCTTCTGTAGTCAGGTCATTCAGGTTTTCAGCCATGGTTACTTTTTGAGATACATTTTACCTGTTGTCTTATCTCTGCTTCATCTTCCATCTGAATGATAAAATTGCAAACAGAACCAATATTATAGAATAAACCAGTACCCAGTAAAAATTAATCAGTACATCTGAAAAAGAAGCTCCTGACAATAAATATTTTAACGCATCGACAGCATGGGCAAAAGGAAGAGCATAGCCCACCGTTTCAAAGATACCGCCCATTTCTTTCAAAGGAGTCCATGCTCCGCAAAAAAGCCCGATGGCTGTAACAAGCACAGAACCAAATGCGGTAACCTGGGTAATTGATAAAAGAGCTCCCATAATCATTCCTGTGCTGGCACATATCATAAAGACAAGAAAGAAGATTACGAGAGAAAGAAAGATATTGACAAAACTTGCTCCCATTATGGCTCCTGCAATCAGGCAGATGACTGTCTGAACGAGAGCAAGAGGTATAAATGGTATCAGATAAGCAATAATAAAATCAGAAGGGGAGAGCGGTGTGGTAAAAAGGCGGGTCAGAAAGGAGCTTTCCCTGTCCCTGGTCAGCAATACGGATAAAAACATTATCAGGAAGGCATAACTGAAGACGATAACACCGGGAGTCATCCATTGCGGAGAGAACATGGGAAGTTGCACTCTTTTATAGATGGATGAGAAGAGTATAAGCAGAGTAACCGGGAGTGCCAGACCCAGGATTATTGAAGCAGGATCACGGTAAACTTCTTTCAGGTTTCGGGTTGCGAGGCTAAACAGTTTCATTTATAACCTCCTTTCCGGTCAGGCGAAGAAAAACATCATTCAGCGTAGGTTCCAGAAATTGTATACCCTTGATCCTGATATCTTTTGACCGCAGCAGATCGATGATCATATTAAAATCTATTTCAGCAGCTTTTATTTCCACTCCGCTTATTGTTTTGATCACTTCCCAATCCGGATTTTTTACATTATTAAAAATTTCAACTGAAATATTATCTGCTGAGATTTTAAGAGTTCGAACAGTACTGTATTTGTTTTTCAGTTCAGATGAAGTGCCCAGAGCAATTATTTTTGCCTGGTCCATTATGGCAATGTTGTCAGCAAGTGCATCTGCTTCCTCAAGATAGTGTGTTGTAAGCAGAATAGTTTTTTCCCTTTTAAGTTTTTCTATGTAATTCCAGACTGATTTTCTGGCATGAGGATCAAGTCCCAGGGTTGGTTCATCAAGAAATAAAATCTGAGGATCAGACATAAGGGCCATTGCAATGCTTAACCTTCTCTGCATACCGCCTGAGAGTTTACGTACCTGGTCTTTCCTGTCTTCCAGTTCCATTAACTGCATAAGGTCTTTTGCTCTTTTACCCGTAAGATCTCTGTTCAGGCCAAAAACTCCTCCCATCAAAAGAAGATTTTCCCGGGTTGTGAGATGAAGCGCAACTGCAGTCTCCTGTGGCGATACGCCAATTATTTCCTTTATTTTAACGGGATTTTTGCCGATCTCATTTCCCATTACCGTTGCAGACCCTGAGGTGGGTATCAGCAGGCAGCACAGCATTTTGATTGTAGTTGTTTTTCCGGCCCCGTTTGTTCCGAGAAGTGAAAAGATATCACCTTGCCTGATTTCAATATTAAGAGCGTCAACGGCAATCCTGTTGCCAAACTTTTTGGTTAAATCATTAGTTCTGACGGCATAATTATTTTCCATTTCACAGGTGAATTCTTAAGTGCACCGGATGTGTTGCCTGTAAATCCGCAATATTACCTGTGCAAGTTATGAAATCCAATTGTTTAATCCCTGATGCAGCGGACAGAAAAACCGGCGGTTTTGGCATAACCTATGCTGTATATATTGCATTGTACGTAGTTCAGCAGGCGGCCCCAGGCATCTGAATCACTGACCTCCGTAGCCGACCACCAGTAACCATGTGATCCGGTATTTAAATATCCGCCATTTCTGTCCCTTGCACCGGCTGGAGGAAATTTAAAACCGGTGTTTCCGGATTTATTCCCTTTTTCTGATAATCCGGGACCTCTCATAAACATTGCGGCAAGTACTTCATCTCCCAGTAAATCGATAAACTGTGTCCATTCTTCATCAGAAGCCACATGCCATCCTTTCGGAGCTATGCCGCGCGGATCATTTACTGCATACCAGTTGTAAAGCCTGCCATATTTATTGCTATTCTCAGGATTGTTCAGTCCATAGCACCATGCTGGTTTACCCTCAATTCCCATCCTGGCCCATTCTTCAGGTGATTTTGCCTGAGGGATCTCATCGCCATTGCGGAAATGACTTACATTCAGATTCTCTGACATCCACACCATATCTCCAATTCTGGTCATTTTGAGGATGTTCCCATCCTGGTCCTTTAATGTTCCCGAACATGAAATAAGAATTAATGAAGAAATTGCTATTATGTACCTGGAAAATGTTTTTATCATATTCATTCTTTCCCTCTTATATTTGATATTAAATTATTCTGTAAAATCATTGTAAAGATAATCTGAGTAAGCAATAAGAAATATGTTTTATTCAGAAAGTGACAAATCTTTCAGGTGTCAATAAGGTTAATTATCGATTTGGCTGAGGCAATACAATCATTTTCCGATACTTTAAACAGAACAGTATCCTTAAGCCCCCATTTCTTTATCACATCCCCGGTGTGGGTGTCACGAACGGTAATAAGTATATGGACAAGGGAAGAGTCAATTAATTCCTCTAAACAACCGGCCCATCCCTTATTATCCAGTTCAAGCATACCTACCTCATCTATAACAACCAGTGTTTTTCCTTTCAGATTTTCAGGATCCAGAACTGATATCCCAAATTGTATTCCTTCAGGATTGATACTGAATTTACCTATCTTATCAGTCCATTTCTCTTCGTCCTGCCTGAGAAAGATCTCTTTTCTGCCGGTCTCAATATCGACAAGGTCATAGCCCGTTGTATTAGACTCTCTCATTACTCTTTCAGATATTATTCCGCCTACAGAGATGTTATGTTTCTTAAGTTCATCAGTTATCTTTTTTGTAAAGGTTGTTTTCCCTTCACATCTGGAACCACTGACAATAAATATCCTCCGGGTAAATCTCTCTTTTCCCTTTATCTCAGCCAACCTGCTGTTTGCATGTGAAATAACATTGTAAAATACCGAAACAGGATTTTTAACCAGGCTTTTAAAATCAGGGATACTGGCTATAAAATCAGGCAGGCTTTCGACTGATAACTCAACCGCCATGGGCAGATATTTAAATGAAGTCCCGGAGAAGAAATTCCTGATCTTTGGATTGTATAACTCAGTTCCCACTACTGAGAAACCGACAATTAAAAGTGCTGCCCTGAAGTTCATCTGGACTCCTGTCAGAAGTCCATCTATAATGGTTTTTTCACCAGTCTGTGCTGTGGAAAAAACGAATGCTGTGATCAATGTGATGAACACGAAAAAAATCCAGAATTTTGGCTTGAATATCCTTCTAAGGGAGTTTTTATATCTGAATGACCAGAGTAAAATAACTCCTGTAACAGTTATGCTCCATATGATCCAGGATGTATAATTTAATAATATGAATGAGCTGATTATAAGGGTTATATCAATTAAAAGCCATACAAGGGAATAATTAAATTCACTTTTTGGATATTTCAAAGGTTTGATTTTTGAACTTTTTTGGATTACAGGTGTACTTGCTGCCGGTTGATTCAGCATTTTTCGACCGACCATTATGCCAATAATTGCTGCGAGAAATCCGAATAAGGCATATATTATCAAAAGAATGATTATAGGTAGCCAGACAATATCTGACTGAAGGTTAAGCTGCTTCTGGGCCATATTCAACAGCCGGGTATAAACTTCAACGATATTTGATCCATATGAGATTATATAACTTGCGATTTTATGAAACAGATTCCAGGACATTGCTGCCATTGCGCCGATTATATAGCCGGCATAGTTCCTTCCCAGCAGTCTTACAAAGAATTCAAGAAGGAGAGCTTCGGCGCATATAGCTATCATGGGACCGAAAATCACGGCGCTTGGCGACATTGTTTTCATAATGGCGCAGATCAATCCGGCACGCCAGAAAAGGCCTTTTTCAGTCCAGATGTAACTGATGGAGATCAGGATTATGATACCAATAGCTGTCAGGATATTACCGCTGAATGGAACCCTGAGATTATGAAGGAAGCTGCCCAGGACAATTTCTGATGCAGCCCATATTGTTCCGGTAATTGCCGCTTTAATCCATTTTTCACTCAATTCCTGCTTCATAATCTCTTATAATACAGATCTTTTGCGCACAATATTCAAACAGGTGGTAACCTCCGCCTCCTTCACCTATCAGATCAAATAATATATCCGGTTTTGTGATCCGGGTGGCTCCTATAATATTCACCTTATTTTCAAAGAGAATATCGGGGATAGTGCTGCCTGAAGGACCAACAACGATAACGAACGCTTTCTCAGGAATAGCAGACAGTAAATTATCAATGGTATTATTTACAAGTGTTAAGCCGGTTATTATTACAACATCAGAATCAGGCAAAACCTTTTTATAATCATTTGCCGGAACATAAAATTGTTTATGCTTCTCATTCAGTGCCGTTTCATTCAATTCGAGGACATAGAGTCTGTTATTTGTTGCAGATATCATACTGATATATGATTGAAATGCACCAACAATAGTTATAGTTTTTAGTGTGTTAAGATCTACCAGATCAATCGGATCGCAATTCTCGATAATCTTATAATTGCCGGATGAAATGATTTTGGAGGATATTGCATTAAGGCAGGCTATTCTTAAAGTAGTAATTACGCCGGATTCTTTTTTTGATTCAAACAGATCACTGATTTTATGTCCTTTGATCTTCAATGGAGTAAAATCGCCGTAATCGCGTTCGCTTTTTATGAAATGCTGATGATCATTGACAAATGTGGATGAGACTCCGCAGCTTCCGTCAGAAAGCCTTACGGCAGTCATGGAAATACCTATTCTGACATCGGTAATAGTCAACTCTTCCAGTCTCTCCCTATACCTGTCCTTAAGCAAATCCAGAGTTTGTTCAATAATCATAAATGTATTTCAGGATCAGATTCTTAATGACATTATTAAAACCGGGGCTAAAATAAACACAATTTTCCGGGCAATGCTAATCAGGTTACAGCATTATGACCGTTTTCGAATAATTATTCACACTTTTTTCAGTTCCAGTCTTACATAGAATGGAAGATTCCCAGGTGATGATATTTCCATCCCCATTTCTCAATTGACTGAGGGGGTTCATGATCCTGTCTGATCTTTTTCATATAACAATATTGAATTATGTCACCTTATCATTCATCCAGATGACTTTTTGTTCAGATTTATGTTCCTTTCCGATTATATCGCGGTATAGTTCAGGTTTTCTTGCTTTTATATATCTGAAACCGCCGGCCAGGGTTAGTTTATCAGGCGTTACGACAGCAGATGTAATATCATCTCCGAGTGTCCGGCATTCAGCAATTAAATCTCCAAACGGGTCTATTATCATTGAACATCCGTTTTTAAGCTGATCATCATCCATCCCGATCGGATTTGAGAAAACAACATAAACGGCATTGTCATAAGCCCTGGAGGGAAGCCATTTCATCAGCCATTCCCTTCCCTTCAATCCGTCAAATTCCAACTGCAGAGAAGCAGGATCTTTTTCACGGTTTTCCCATAATTTCGGATCAACAAATCCCGCACCGGGACGCGTAGATGGGGTACACATTGTTACATGAGGCATGAATATTATTTCTGCGCCCAATAGTCTTGTAGCCCTTACATTTTCGATTATGTTATTGTCATAGCATATAAGTATTCCGCATTTCCATCCCTTCAAATCAAAAATGCAAAATTCATTTCCGGCAGTCAGATGAGGGTTTATGAACGGATGGATTTTCCGGTATTTTGCTTTCATGCCATTCCTGTCAACACAGACATGCGCTTTGAACAGGTTGTTATCCCTGTCTTTTTCGAAAAGACCGGCAAGAATGACAATATTGTTCTTTTCCGCTATCATTGTCAACCTGGCAATGCTTTCTCCTTCAGGTATATATTCTGCTATTTCAAGCATTTGTTCTTTTGTCAGATGGCGGGCAAAGGTATAACCGGTAACTGAACATTCATGAAAAGCAATGATTTCCGAGCCTTCATCTGCCGCTTTCTTTGACAGTTTTTCAATAACAGAAAGATTATAAGTTTTATCGCCGCTCCTGTTTTCAAACTGTGCCGAAGAGATTTTCAGTCTGTTCATCTAACCAATTTTAAACTATTAAATTATTGTCAGTTATCTGTACGGAGGTGATTATTTTAAATCCTCAATTCGTACCTCATAATGCTGCGACTGGTTGTCAACCCCGGATAGGATTTTCAGGATTCGAATTCCTGAAAATTATTTATGTATTTTCACAGTAGCCAGACCAGGAGCGAAAAGCCCGATATATTTTTCTGTACCGGATTTATTACAGAAAGATATTTATAAAATCGGCAGCGGAAACCTGGTTCTTATTTTTAATTATCCTCTTTCCGTCCGAATAGCTTGTTGTCGTGCACTGGTTATATACTGTGCAGTTGCCGCTATTGTCGGGAGAATATCCCTTGCATACCCGCAGGACATCGGGAGAAATTTCATCTATCAACACAATTTTACCATCCCCGTATTTCAACCTGCCTAATTCAAACTTGCCATCTATTACATGGAGGTCCTTTGATGTAAATTCCTGAGATACAATTTCAGCAATTTTCTTTACAAGTTCAACGCTGTAAGCAATCTCATCTTTGCTCATTGCACCGGTAGCTTCAAGCGCTTCCAAGGTAATAAGGATATCACTGTCGCCTTTTGTCCATGCCTCAACTACTTTATGAAGGTTTTTGCATGGCCGTACAAAGGGATACCTGCGCCAGAAACTCCCCGTAGCGTTATTTCTCCAGGTAAACTCAAGATTCAGCAGCGGAGCCGATCCGGGAAATTCCGGCGATTCCACCGGCATCGAGAGAGGGATGGCAGGCTCCACGATCATTTCATTATCTTTTATTGTATCGATGTAATGCGAGGGAATACCCTTCTCTTTCAGCAGTTTAAAGAAATGGGTGGCAAACCTGCAGGCAACCGCACCTTTCCCGGGGATGTCGCCGACAACGTTATCATATCCGGGATCATATACAGTTTTACCATTCTCAATGTAGCCAGTTGCTCTGTCGGTAAAGACAAACCGGTACTTGCCGGTATAAGTTCCTTCCGTTATATTAAAAACATCTTTCGATTTTCCGCGGTAGACAAGGTTCTTTTCTGACATAAGTTCTTATTTTTAGATTATATTGAGTAAATATACATTTACATCTCCATATAGCAAATCATTTTTTGAGTTTCCTTGGTTGCTGCTAAAATTATAAGATTCTCAAGTTTTTCGGCTGATATGGATTTCGTCCAGTCTATCCTTTGCAGCGGGATCTATTGCATAGTGTTTCATAAGCTTATCACATGGATATTCATCACAATAAGCACAGTTTATAATGTTTTTTGGGATGGCACATTTCCTGATCTCACAATCAGCGCATCCCGTAAACATTCTGCCATTGTTAATCTTACATCCATCGCAGTCTGTTATAATTTCAGGTTTCGCAGTCGTTCCATAGATCCTGGATAACTCCTCTGCAATCATCACTCTCATTTCAGCCTGATGAGATAAATCTGTTTCAAGCGTGGCCAGATGAATCGGGCAGCTGCCGCAAGCCAGGCCGCAGTATGCTATATCAGATTTCATTTCATGTGAATCAGTTAATTGTATTAAGAATTATCCGTTATTTTTAAAATATGTTTTCTATAAGTTCAATGGTTAATTCAAGACCATTTACATTTTGAAGTTTTTGCGACATCTCTGCAGCGTTTTTCCTGTATTTCTCATTTGTGACACACTCTTTGATTGCTGAAGAAATCGATTCGGCTGTCATTTTTTTAAACTCGCATGTATCGGGACCCAATCCTAATTTAACTATTTGCTTTTGGTTTGCAAACTGATCACCCATGAAAGGGAACGCTGCCTGAGGAATGCCTGCCCGTGCAACAGCTGCCATGGTACCCGTTCCTCCATGATAAATGATTGCTGAGACTCCTGGGAACAATAAATCAAATGGCATTTCATCAACATATAATATATCATGCGTATCACCTTCAGACAAACCAGCCCATCCTTTGGAAATGATAAGCCGTTGTTTAGTGGTATCCCGTACCTTCTCAAAAATCTGAGTGTATTTTTCAGTATTCACTATCGGATTACTGCCAAATCCTATATAAACAGGAGGTTCTCCTGAATTAAGAAAATCTTTTACATTATCAGGAATTCCGGCTATCGATGGCAATAACATAAAACCTGTCTGGGTAAAAGGAAAAGCTACTCCTTCACGGGCAGGATTCAATTCCCTGTCACAGGCGACAATAACATTTTCTCCCAGCCAGTGAGCCCATACATCTTTGATCGGAGGAAGAGCGAACGCGGCACGATGTTTATTGATAAAACCTTTTACGAACACATTCATCATTGATCTTCCAAAACCAAACATCATCCTGTTTTTAAATGGATCATCCTTCGTAGTCCCCAGCATGATCGGATAGAAAATAATATAGCGATATGGTACCTTTAGTATATCTGCTGCAGTATGGACTCCAGGAACGATCCCTGCGCCAAGAACCAGATCTGCATCTTTAATTACCTCCGGCAACAGGGTCATCTGATCTCCTATTAATTTTTTTCCCTGTTTAGGAGATATTGTAACGGCAACTCCTCCTTTTTGCCCTTCAGGGTTTTCATTTACTGCCTTCTTAATACCTGGTCCGAATGGTACGAAGCGGCAATTGTTCCGACCGACGAGTTCTTCGTTTTCGGGCGGTGCATAAATTGTAACTTCATGACCTTTTTTCATAAGCCCGCCTGCCAGGGCAACCATTGGCTGAACATCTCCTCTTGTACCGAGGATGACACATGCAATTTTCATTTTATTTCTGATAAGTTATAGTCTCATTTGTAAAGTCTAAACCCCGTATTTTTATCACCAAGCCAAACTGAAATCTTTTATATTTTACCATATGATGGTGTTGCCTTCGGGATAATAGCTAAAATATAAATGTAATGAATAGATTCTCAAAACAGTGCCATCCGGGCCTTTAAGCGCAGGTTGTTCTTTTATTTGCATGTTTGACTAAAATTTAAAGTGTTTCTCTTTATTGCTTCTTGCACCCAGTACAAGCTCCATAATTTCTGATGGTACTTGTTCATTTTGCCATATCCTCTCTGCATCAGTTGATTTGCCCGCATTTTTAACAGCTTTCAAAGCATACAATGCCGCTCCTAATGAATGATCAGCCATATGAGCTGTGGCAACTGCGTGTCCGACGGCCCGGGCTGCTGCAATAGCAACGGGGTCTGAAGATTCTCTTGCCACAGCGTGTGCGTTCAGTGAAGCTTTCATTGCATCGCCGACTGAAGCCTTCCCTTTTTCCCATTCTCGTGCAATAAACAGAGCATTTATGAGCCTTTCATCTGGTTTTTTACCAGATAGCGGTAAAACATGCCCGGCACAGGTACATGCCCAATTAATTAACTGTTTTTGCTGCTCTTTTCTTA
>CAYWEQ010000005.1:28092-41562 GCA_964457185.1 uncultured Rikenellaceae bacterium | reverse complement strand
GCCTAATGCCTAATGCCTAATGCCTAATGCCTAATGCCTAATGCCTAATGCCTTTTTATAGCCTCACAAAAGTATAAACAATGAATGACGTATTAAAGAAATACTTAATTTTGCAACGGAATAATAAAACATGTTGTATGTCAGGACACAGTAAATGGTCAACAATCAAGCGGAAGAAAGGTGCGGCAGATGCCAGAAGAGGAAAGATCTTCACAAAGATCATTAAAGAGATAATAATTGCTGCAAGAGAAGGAGGAGGTGATCCGGATACCAATGCAAGGTTAAGACTTGCCATACAGAACGCAAAAGGCGCCAACATGCCCAAGGATAACATTGAGAGGGCAATCAAAAAAGCGACAGGTGCAGAAGCTGAAAACTATACTGAAACCACGTTCGAAGGTTACGGACCTTTCGGGATTGCTGTTTATGCAGAGTGTCTCACCGATAACAATAACAGAACTGTATCAGCTATAAGATCTGCATTTAACAAGCATGGCGGAAGCCTGGGTACAAAAGGCTCGCTCAGCTTCCTGTTTGACAGCAAAGGGATTTTCACCTTTATGAATGAAGGTTTGTCGCTTGAGGAGGTTGAACTCGAGATGATCGATGCCGGAGCTGAAGATTTTGAAATTGACAGGGACATGGTTACAATTTCCTGTGCCAAGGAGGATTTCGGAAGTGTTTCAAGGAAACTAAGCGAACTTGGCATTGAACCTGAAGAATCAGGACTGAAAAGAATACCGAATGATACCAAGAAGCTGGATGTTGATTCGGCCAGGAAAGTACTTAAATTCATCGAAACACTAGAAGATGATGACGATATCCAGAATGTGTATCATAATCTTGAGATGACCGACGAGCTTGCCGCAGCTCTGGAATAGAATTATTATTATGAAGAGATCATTTGTTTTGCTGGTACTATCTTTAATTATCGTTTCATGTAACAAGGAAACAGATGATTTAATATGGGAAAAATCATTCGGGCCGGGGAATGCATTCTTTGTAAGATCCGCATCCGATTCAGGAATTGTAAGCTGCGGAACATTAAATGGCTCTCCATATCTTATAAGGCTCACCAGGGATAGGAAAACAATATTTGAATATACTTCCGAAAAGGAAGGCTTGTTCAGTTCAGTGTGGTCCGATACTTCTCGTTTTATTGCAGGCGGAAATAATAATGGTAAAATGATTCTTGCCTGTATTGATAACGGCGGAAATAAAATATGGGATACTGTATTGACAGCAGGCTTTAAGGTGGAACTTACCGGACTATTATACTCCGGAAGCGGAAATCTTCTAGCCGTCGGAACTGCAATTCCTGACTCAGTGTCCTCCGGCAGCAGCGGTATCCTTTTTGTGGAATTTGATACCACGGGACAGATTATATACAAAAAGGAGGTCGCTGAAAGTAATTTTGCTGCAGCCAATAAGGTCGCTTCTGATCTTTCAGGCAATATCTACCTTCCGCTGACAAGAAGGAAATCAGGTGCAGGATCAAAGGCCAGCATTGCAAAATATTCAGGCGAATTCAACAAATTGTGGGAAACGGATCTTTATAATAATCCCGAATTTGGCGCAACGAGTCTCGGAATCATTCTTGATGATCAGAGAAATATCTATGTGTCAGGAGATACTGAACTAAAATCAGGGGAGAGTGTACTGAAGAACTCTTTTCTCGCATCTATTGGTCCCTCGGGTTCTGTGAAATGGAAGAAATACTTCGAAAAAACGAATTCCGGAGCTGCAGTTATATTCAATGAGAATGGAACCCTTATAATGCTCAATACCAACTGTTTCGTTATTAATATGGCTGATCCCGAGGACGGTGCAGATGCAGGCAGAATAAGAATGTTCAATATCTGCGATTCAAAAGAGACAGATGCATTCGGGAAGGATCTCGATTTAAATTACGATGGTAATATCCTGGTGGCAGGGTCAAAAGGCGGTAACTATTACCTGGCAATGAAATCATTATTGGAATAATCACGTTTTGCAATATGTTCCGAAAAACTCTATTACTGGCAGTTATCCTCGTTATCCCTTTCGGATTTTGCAGATCACAGGCATTCATTAAAACAACCGATCTCTTTAAAAGGCAGGATTACACTGCAGGCAGACTTGTCATTGACCAGGATCCGGCTGTTGATACTCTGCTGAGCCGATATATCCTTGCATCAAGAAAGAACAGGACTATTGAAGGAACTCAGGGTATGGAGGGTTTCAGGATACAGATCTACTACAGCTCTGTGCGGCAGGCCCGTGAGGAATCAGCCAAAGCAAGAGCAGAGTTTATAAACAAATTTCCCGATATAGTATCCTATGCACAGTACCAGGAACCGGGATATTTCATGGTGAGAGCAGGTAACTACAGAACAAAAATGGAGGGACATAAATACCTTCTGATGGTACGCAAAGAATTCCCGAATGCTTATCTGGTGCCGGCTATTATTAACTTCCCGGACCAGAACTAAAACTGACTATGAGCGATTTAATCAAACATGAATGCGGTATAGCAATGTTAAGATTGCTCAAACCGCTGGATTTCTATATTGAAAAATATGGTACATGGGACTACGGCCTTCAGAAAATGTACCTTATGATGGAAAAACAGCATAACCGGGGACAGGATGGAGCTGGTATTGCAGGAATAAAACTTGATGTTCAGCCGGGGAACAGGTATATCTTCCGTCAAAGATCAAACAGGGCAAATTCCATTAATGAAATTTTTGATCTGATATATCATGATATTGGCAGGATCAGCAGTACGAAAACCAAAGATCAGAAATTCATTAAGGAAAATATTCCTTTTGCATGTGATATCTACCTGGGGCACCTGAGATACGGCACGTATGGGAATTATAACATCGATAGTGTCCATCCTGTCAGCCGTGAGAATAACTGGAAATCAAAGAACCTTGTGCTGGCCGGGAACTTCAACCTTACCAATGTAAGCGAGGTTTTCGGAAGCCTTATCGACCTCGGACAGAATCCTGTCGACTTTTCAGATACGGTCACTATACTCGAGAATGTGGGACACCGGCTTGATGAAGAGAATGAAAGACTATTCAGGCATTTCAAGGAACAGGGGTATTCAAAAAAAGATATTTCTCCCCTCATAGAAAAAAACCTCGACCTTTCTGTTATTCTGTCTAAAGCCAGCCGAAACTGGGATGGAGGATATGTCATGGCCGGAATGGTGGGACATGGCGATGCATTTGTAATGAGAGATCCGGCAGGCATCAGGCCGGCGTTCTATTATATTGATGATGAGATTGTTGTGGCTGCTTCTGAAAGGCCGGTCATACAGACTGTCTTCAATATCAGGACAGATAAGGTTATTGAACTGCCTCCGGCCCATGGATTGATAATTAAATCTTCGGGTGATACTTCGGTTGTAAGAATAAGGGAAGATTCAGAACAGCGAAAATGCTCCTTTGAAAGAATATACTTTTCGAGGGGAACTGATAAGGAGATCTACAGGGAAAGAAAAAAGCTTGGTGAACTGCTCACCAGCCCGGTACTGAAAGCTATTAATTATGACCTGGATAATACGGTCTTTTCTTATATTCCCAACACCGCTGAAAGCGCATTTTACGGCCTGATTAAGGGAGTGGAAAATTATCTTAACAAGACCAAAATTGATACAATAATTCAGAAAGGCGAAACTCTCACAAGGGAAGATCTTGAAAAGATCATAAACCAGAGACCAAGGGTTGAAAAAATTGCCGTCAAGGATGCGAAGCTCAGAACCTTCATAACAGCTGATAAAGGAAGAGATGATCTTGTAGGGCATATTTATGATGTAACCTATGGTGTTATAAAGCGCGGCATTGATAATCTTGTTGTTATTGATGATTCGATCGTAAGGGGTACTACACTTAAAAAAAGTATTATCAGGATTCTCGACAGGCTTGATCCGAAGAAAATTTTGATAGTCTCATCCTCTCCGCAGTTAAGGTACCCCGACTGCTATGGAATAGATATGGCAAAGCTCAGCGATTTCATTGCATTCAGGGCGGCAATTGAACTATTAAACGATACCGGCAGAGGTTCCCTGATAAATAAGATCTATGAAGAAGCAAGGACCGAAATAGAGAAACCGGCTGAAGAAATAAAAAATCTTGTCAGGGAAATATATAAGCCGTTTTGTCCCGATGAGATCTCAGCCAAAATTTCCGAAATGCTTAAGACTGAAGGAATAAATGCTGAAGTGGAAATTGTTTTCCAGTCAATTGAAGGATTGCATCAAGCTTGTCCCGGTCATACCGGGGACTGGTATTTCACAGGAAACTATCCTACACCCGGAGGCAACAAGGTAGCCAACCAGTCATTCATAAACTATGTTGAGGGCAAGAATATCCGCTCTTACTGATTTCCGTGGGAAAACCACCTGATCATGAAATCATGCTTATATGAGGAGAGGTGCCGGTTGATCTTCTCAACATAAATATCCCTTAACGTTATCATTATCCCCGTCTCCTCGACATTCCCGAAATGATGATTGATAAAGGTTCCGAAAGTCCGCATAGTTGGCGATAGATTCATGTAAGCATTTATAAGGGGAGGGATAGTCTCTCCGAGTTTCCTTACCTCGGCGGACAGGATTTTATAGTTATCCTTATATCGCTTCCCGGTGAACAGCTTGTGCATTTCTTCCTCATGAAAGTCGATCTGTGCAGGCTCCAGCGGAATAACAAGCTGATCGGGATCATCAAAGTGCTTTTTAAGAAAATAAAGTATCATGTTCCTTGCATTCTGATTGAAATGCGAGTACATGGTTACTTTTCCGAAAAGATATTTCAAATGGTGATTATCAAGTATTAATGCCCCCAGGCCATCCCATATATTATCCAGCGCATAAAGGCTTTTTCTGCCCATGGCTTTTGACTGGTAATCGGGATGTACGAAAGAACGCCCCAGCTCCATCATATGGGGATAATACTTTGAAAGAAATTTATTCGAAAATTTAAAGTATGTCGAAGAGGCAAGCTTTGTGATATCACACTTATCACAGCCTTTAGGAGGGAAATAAAAACGGTATCCGCCCACAATTTCCCTGTTATCAGGATCCCAGACAATCAACTGTCTCTGCGGATCTGCCTTTACCGTATCAAAATCATCAATATCTATTGCCTTGCCGGTTCCGCCCCCGGCATGACGGAAAGTTATTTCCCTTACCCTGCCTACTTCATGCATCAGAACAGGGGAATCGTTATTGTCGAAAATATAAACCTCATTGTTGCCATAGTTGGTTTTTCTTAAGAGCCTGTCTTTTGTGAGTTCTGCAGTTATTTGATCTATTGGCAATTGAGCAACAACGGGTTCCATATTATATATTATAAAAGAGCTATTCGAATATTTTATTCAGAAAGTCGGACGCAATTTACAGTTTTTTTTTATTCTGCTGATATCAGACTATCATTGATTCCAGTTCGTATGATCTTGATTTTACCCAGTCGGCCCACTCCAGCGATGATCTTGAACTGTCAAAGGTCTGCCATGGAATAACCTTTCCAAAAGCCAGTGATATCCTTTTTCCCTTCTGGCTGAACATTTCGTCAGGGAGATAAAGCATCTCAAAGTTCGATTTAATACCCAGGGAAGTCCTCAGATTGGCGAGGTTATAGAAAAAGTTCGAATTTCTGCCGGAAAAATAGGCTGGAACAATATCTCTCTTATGTTGTATTGCCTTGGATATAAAGCTCTTATGCCAGACAAGATCCCTGATTACACCTTTTCTTTTGCGTGAGCATAAGCCAGCAGGAAAATAAAGTATCTGGCAGCCGGAAGCATATGCTTCCTCAAGTGATCTTATCGCGTCCCGTGCCTGTCCTCCATGCTTGTTGACCGGCAAAAAAATTCCGGAGAGATTTTCAATATTCATCAGGATATCATTAACAGGGAATTTTATGTCACTGAAATACTTTGATAATTCATTCATGAATACCAGTCCGTCGAGACCGCCGAGAGGATGATTTGATACAAAAAAATACCTGCCTCCGGCCGGAATATTCTCTTTACCGAATACCTGGTATTTAATCTCGAAGAAATCCAGTGCCGCACCTATAAACTCAGCATCTCTCAGATGCCCGTAGCGCCTCAGCAATTCGTTTATCTCATCCTGGTGTATGATCCGTTTCAGATAATTGATCAAAAACGAGGGAACTACATTTGCCAGGGACGGATTTTTCAATCTGAGCACTTCCCCGACATCAATTTGCAGAGGGTTTTGCTGGTTTGAAGATTGTTCCATTTCGGAAATGTGTTGTTGAAAAACAGGATACAAATTTATTCAAATTTTGATTGAAGGATATATCAGGGATAACATCCATGATTTCTATGCCCTATCGAATACTTACAACCTTATCTCCCAATCCCTTATAGTCTTTATATACTCGCCCCCATCCCGATAGCCATCGGGACCCTTCCCTGCTTCGCAAGAAAGGAAGCTAACTAATTGTAAATAAATAGTTTCCCCCTCCTTGCAAAGCAGGGAGGGGGATTAAGGGGGTGGGTACATGAATTCCCCTTTCCAAAAGTTATCAACAAAAAAATAAAAAAAGTGGGGTAAAGTGGGGGTAAGTGGATATTTTTTACTTACTTTACTCTCTTATATTCAGAAAAGGGTTTATGGCCACATTTATTGGTGATTATACGTGTAAGGTTGATGTTAAGGGAAGGATCATTCTTCCAATGGCATTCAAGAAACAGATGCCTGTTGATGCACGTGACCATTTTGTGGTACGCAAGGATATCTTCGAAAACTGTCTTGTGCTCTATTCGCTTGAAGACTGGAACAGGCAGCTTGTGAAGATCAGGAAGAAGATGAACCCATATAACCGCGAACATAATATGTTCCTGAGGAATTTTTTCAAAGGTACTGCGGAACTTACCCTGGACACTAATAACCGGATGTTGGTACCCAAAAGGCTCCTCGATGTCATAGGAGCAGAAAGGGATGTAGTTCTGGCTGGCCAGGATGGCAGAATAGAGATCTGGGCAGCAGATGTTTATGAAAGACTTGATATGCCTGCTGAGGATTTTGCCAGCCTGGCTGAAAAGCTTATGGGCGGCACTGTTAATGAGCCTGACGAATAATGGTTTATCATATACCCGCACTGCTGGATGAGAGTATCGAAGGGCTGAATATCCGGTCTGACGGGATCTATGTCGACGTAACCTTTGGCGGAGGAGGGCATTCAATGCAAATTCTTAAACGTCTTACAACAGGAAAGCTTATTGCCTTCGATCAGGATGAAGATGCCCTCATAAATGCCCCGGATGACAAAAGATTTATCTTTCTCAACCAGAACTTCAGATTCCTGAAAAACAACCTTCTGTACAACAGGATAAAATCAATTGACGGACTGATAGCTGATCTTGGAGTATCATTCCACCAGTTTGATGAACCTGAAAGAGGATTCACCTTCAGGTATGATGCTCCCCTTGATATGAGAATGAACAGGAGCAGTACACTTACTGCCGCCGGCCTCATTCAGACACTCGATGAATCATTGCTTGCAAATATTTTCTATAGCTACGGAGAACTGACAAATTCCAGAAAAATAGCCAGGGAAATAATCTCGGCAAGAAAGGAAAAACCTATCACAAGCACCAGCGACCTGGTTTCGGTGCTCAGGAAACTGGCACCCTTGAAACAGGAACATAAATTCTATGCAAAAGTATTTCAGGCGCTCAGGATCTCGGTGAACCATGAGATTGAATACCTGAAGGAGATGCTCCTTCAGGCACTCGATATGCTTAACACAGGAGGACGTCTGGTAATTATAACCTATCATTCTCTCGAAGACAGGATTGTAAAGAACTTCATCCGTTCCGGCAACTTTGAAGGTATCGGGAAAAAGGATTTTTACGGTAATCCTGAAACACCTTTCAGGATAATAACGAGGAAAGGCATTATCCCTGGAGCTGAAGAGATTGCAAAAAACAACCGGGCAAGAAGCGCCAGGTTAAGAGTTGCCGAAAAGATATAATCGATGGCAGAAAAAGTGGAAAATAAGAAGAAAAAGGCAAAAACAGGCAGTTTCATGAAGGAACTGCTCAGCGGCAGCATGATAACGGAGAAGATAATTCTGAAGAACCTCTGGTATGTACTGCTTCTAACGCTTCTTGCCGCGATCTACATAGGTAACAGGTTTCATGCTGAAAAGATTACCAGGGAAACTGACAGGCTGCAGAGGGAAGTCAGGGATCTCAGGGCTGAATCGCTTTCTACCTCAGCCAGCCTTATGTACATAAGCAGGCAATCAGAGGTATACCGGCTGGTAAAGGAAAGAGGACTTAATCTTGAGGAACTGAAATCGCCACCATATAAGTTACTGGTTGATAAGTAGAGAACTAATGGCTGTAAGGGATGACATAGTCTGGAGGAGCGGCATAGTGTATTTTACACTGGTCATTATTGCTGTGGCAATAATTGTCCGCATTCTTATCCTTCAGATCGTACAGCACAACAAGTGGTCAGCCCTGAGCGAGAAATTCATTTATAAAACAGCCGAAATGCCTGCTAACAGAGGCGATATACTTGCCTATGACGGCCGCATCCTGGCCAGCTCTGTTCCCTATTATACGATCTACATGGATACCAGGAGCACAGGCATGTCAGCACAGACATGGTCAAAAGGAATAGACGGATTGTCGGCAGGACTGGCAAAGCTTCTCGGGGAAAGATCAGCTGCAGGCTGGAAATCAGTGATAACTGAAGCAAGGAAAAGAGGCGACCGCTATTTTCTTATTAAAAGAAGGGTGGATTACGAAACCCTTCAGAAGCTCAGGGAACTTCCAATTTTCAGGGAAGGCCAGTACAGGGGAGGAATAGTTGCCCAGGCCGAAAACCGGAGGATCCTTCCGAACAACGAGCTTGCTGCGCGTACCATAGGCTACCTGAACCTGGGGGAGGAAGGCACAGAAGTAGGGATAGAGGGCTCTTTTGACAAGGATCTGGCCGGGAAGAATGGCGTGGTTATAAAACAAAGACTTACGGGAGGCGACTGGATAACGGTTGACGTCGCCGGCAGTGTTGAGGCGAAAGATGGGAATGATATTGTCACAACAATAGATATAGACCTCCAGGATGTTTCATCGTCAGCTCTTCTGACACAGTTGAAAAAGCATAATGCCCACCATGGCTGTGCAATAGTCATGGAGGTTGCAACAGGAGATATCAGAGCGATAGCTAACCTTGAAAAGGGTGATGACGGGAGATATCATGAATCATACAACTATGCTATAGCTGAAAGCACGGAACCGGGTTCAACCTTCAAGCTTCCCGTTCTGATGGCAGCACTCGAGGATGGCGTGATTGACACCGGTGATATTGTGGATACCGGAACAGGAAGCATCAGGTTTTACAATAAGGTCATAAGAGACACCCGTAAGGAAGGCTATGGAAAGCTTACCGTAAAGGAGGTGTTTGAAAAATCCTCAAACGTGGGAACCTCAAAGCTTATAACCGAACATTACAGGAATAATCCGAAAGCATTTGTCGACCGGCTCTATGCAATGAAGCTGAACGAAAAGCTTGACATACAGCTTAAAGGCGAAGGTTCACCGCTCATAAGATATCCGGGCGATAAGCTGTGGTCAGGTCTCTCTTTGCCAATGATGTCTCACGGATACGAAATACAGATGACCCCCCTGCAGATACTGACATTCTATAACGCCGTGGCAAATGACGGGAGAATGATGAAGCCAAGATTCGTAACTGCAGTAATGCGCAACGGGAAAGTAATAAAACGTTATGAGCCAGATGTCGTAATCAACTCCATCGCATCAAGGTCAACAATAAAGAAGGCCAGAAAGATGATGGAGGGAGTTGTCGAATACGGAACGGCGATAAACCTGAAGAATGCCGATTATAAAATAGCAGGCAAGACTGGTACCGCGCAGATCGCCATGGGTAAATCAGGATACAGAGCGGGTTCAAGGATATCCTACCAGGCTTCTTTTGCAGGTTATTTCCCCGCAGAAAATCCCCTTTATTCATGCATTGTTGTCGTAAATGCTCCTTCCAACGGAGTCTATTACGGCAACCTGGTTGCCGGATCCGTATTCAGGGAGATCTCTGATAAGATATATGCAACAAACTTCTTCAGGGATTTCAGAGCCGAAGCAGGAGATAAAGGCAAGTCATCGGTCCCGGAAGCCGGCAACGGATACCGGGAAGATATAAATGAGGTTCTCAGGGAACTTGATTTGAGATATAAAAGAACTGCGAACGACGACTGGGTGTCAACCAGGGAAAGAGGAGACACCATCAGGCTTGTTGGTTTGAGCGTTACAAAGGGACTTGTGCCGGATGTACGCGGAATGAGCCTGAGAGATGCGGTTTTCCTGCTTGAGAATTCGGGTTACAGGGTAAAATACAACGGCAAGGGCAAGGTGCTCAGACAATCACCTGCTCAGGGAGCAAGATATTTTGAGGGACAGATAGTCTCTCTTGAACTGAATATGTGATATGATGCAGCTGGAAAAAATACTGGAAGGGATAAATACAGTTTCTGTATCGGGTGACAGGAAAAGAACGATAGATGATATTGTTTTTGATTCCAGGAATGTCAGGGCAAATTCATTGTTTGTCGCTGTAAAGGGTTCAAAAACCGACGGGCATGATTATATCGCCGGTGCACAGGAAGCAGGCGCTGCAGCAATAATCTGTGAGAATCTTCCAGCCAGTCCTGATAAAAATATATGCTGGATCAGAACAAGCGATTCTTCCAGAGCCCTGGGACAGGCAGCATCAAACTTTTATGACAGACCGTCTTCTTCACTCAAGCTTGTCGGTGTAACAGGTACCAACGGTAAAACAACCATTGCTACCCTACTATACAGGATGTTTACCGGGCTCGGCTTTAAATGCGGGCTCTTTTCAACAATCTGCAATTATGTGGTTGAAAAGGAACTTCCGGCAACTCATACCACTCCCGATCCGGTACAGCTTAACAAACTTCTGGCCGAAATGAGAGATTCCGGTTGTGAATATGCATTCATGGAAGTCAGTTCGCATTCTGCTGATCAGCAACGGATTGCCGGGCTTGAATTTATTGGTGCAATATATACAAACCTGACGCACGATCATCTCGATTATCACAAGACCTTCAGTAATTACCTGGCAGCAAAGAAAAGCTGGTTTGACACATTGACGCAAAAAGCTTTTGCACTTGTCAATGCTGATGACAGGAATGGAATGGTGATGCTTCAGAACTGCAAAGCCCGTCATTATACATTTTCTGTCAGGGGAATGGCAGATTTCAGGTGCGGAATAATTGAACAGAGCTTCGAAGGAATGGGACTGAAAATGATGGGAGAAGAAGTATGGGTGAAGTTTATCGGTGATTACAATGCCTCAAATCTCCTCGCTGTATCCGCTGCTTCAGAGCTTCTTGGTGCAGAGAAGGGAGAGATACTCAGGATTCTCAGCAGCCTTTCATCAGTACATGGACGACTTGAAACGATCAGATCGCCGAATGGCATTACGGGTATCGTTGATTACGCTCATACACCGGATGCACTTATGAATGTCATCGGAACCCTTAATAAAATCAGGACCATCAGCATGCAGCTTATAACAGTTGTAGGCGCCGGCGGTGACCGTGACCGGACAAAGAGACCCAAAATGGCGGAAATTGCCGCTGAAGGCAGCTCAAAGGTTATCCTGACATCTGACAATCCAAGGACTGAAGATCCGGAAAAAATACTTGACGACATGGAAGAGGGCATAACCCCTGACCTGAAGAATAAAACAGTACGCATCACTGACAGGCGGGAGGCAATAAAAACTGCTGTAATGCTCGCTGGTCCTGGTGATGTTATACTCGTGGCAGGGAAAGGACATGAACCATACCAGGAGATTAACGGAGTGAAACACCATTTTGATGACATGGAAGAGCTCAAAAAAGCATTGTCACAGAAATAAAAAGAATAGTAATGCTGACTTATCTGTTTGAATATCTTGAGAAACTGAATGTCCCCGGAGCCGGAGTATTTGGATACATATCCTTCCGGTCAGCGGCTGCTGTAATTACATCTCTTTTCATCTCCATGATGATAGGGAAGCGGATTATTATGTTCCTCCAGAAAAAGCAAGTCGGTGAAGTGGTCAGGGATCTGGGGCTTGATGAGCAATATCAGAAAAAGGGAACTCCGTCAATGGGAGGACTGATAATCCTGGCATCCATTCTTATACCCACTCTTCTTTTCGCTAAGCTCGATAATGTATATGTTCTCCTGATGATATTGACAACCGTCTGGCTCGGATCAATCGGCTTCATAGATGACTATATCAAGATATTTAAAAAGAATAAGGAAGGGCTTGCTGCAAGGTTTAAGATAGCCGGTCAGATCGGACTGGGATTGATAGTGGGGATAACCCTGTTTTTCAGTGACGAAGTCAGAATAATCGAAAAAGTAAATGTCTCGGATCTTACTGCCCGGGAGAGGACTGAGCTGGTTGATCCTTCCGTCCCCGCATCTTCCCGTCTAGAAATTTCTATGGAAAGAAAGTCCACCAAGACAACGATCCCCTTTGTAAAGAACAACGAATTTGACTATGCATGGCTTGTTGCCTTTATTAAAGAGGAACACAGACAGCCATGGACATGGCTGGTCTTTGTCATGATAACAATCTTCATTCTTACGGCAGTATCCAACGGTGCCAACCTTACTGACGGACTTGATGGTCTGGCTACAGGCACATCGGCAATTATAGGAGCAGCGCTGGGAATACTGGCCTATGTATCAAGTAATATAATTTACGCCGATTACCTCAATATAATGTTTATCCCGCAAACCGAGGAGCTGGTAATCTATGCCGCAGCATTTATGGGAGCAACAATAGGCTTTCTATGGTATAATTCATACCCGGCACAGGTGTTCATGGGCGATACCGGCAGTCTTGCGCTTGGCGGCATCATTGCAGTTTTTGCGATAGTTATCAGGAAAGAACTGCTGATACCGATACTGTGCGGAATATTTCTTATTGAGAACCTGTCGGTTGTGATGCAGGTTGGCTGGTTCAAACGAACCAGGAAAAAAGATGGTGCGGGAAGGAGAATATTCCTGATGGCTCCGCTTCATCATCATTACCAGAAAAAAGGATATCCCGAACCGAAAATTGTCATACGGTTCTGGATCGTGGCCATAATACTGGCAGTAATAAGCATTGTGACACTGAAGATCAGATAATTGAATGAAGAAGAAGATTGTAATACTGGGAGCAGGGGAAAGCGGTGCAGGTTCGGCAATTCTGGCACTGAAGAAAGGATTTGATGTTTTTGTATCCGACAACGGTACTGTCAGGGAAAAATACAAGGAGATCCTTGAGAGCAGGAAGATCAGGTGGGAACAGGGCAAACATACAGAAAAGGAGATACTTACAGCTGATGAAGTGATTAAAAGCCCCGGTATCCGCGAGGATGCACCTCTGGTAGTCAAGCTTCGCAGAAAAGGCAT
>CAYWEQ010000005.1:9841-27992 GCA_964457185.1 uncultured Rikenellaceae bacterium | reverse complement strand
TCGGATTTCCTTATCTACTGGGCTGATGATCCCATTATAAAATCTGAACTGTCAAAAAAGAAATATGGCATGACATTGCTTCCTTTTTCCGATATATCAAAGGAAAATATGGCTGCTTACATCGCAGACAATGAATTAATTATTGATTACCAACATAAAACCAACCTTATGACTATTCATGAACTGGCATTAAAGGGCCGCCACAACACCTACAATTCAATGGCAGCGGCAATAGCAGGTAAAGTACTGAATATCCGTAAGGATATGATCAGGGAAAGTCTCGCTGATTTTCAGGGAGTTGAGCACCGGCTCGAACCGGTGATCAAGGTAAGCGGCATTAACTTCATAAATGATTCAAAGGCAACCAATGTCAACTCAACATGGTATGCTCTCGAATGCATGGAAACCAATGTCATCTGGATAGTCGGAGGCATTGACAAGGGGAATGATTATTCAGAATTGTTCCCGATCGTGAAGCAAAAAGTCAAGGCTATAGTATGTATGGGGAAGGATAATTTAAAGATCATGGAGGCCTTCAGGGACAAGGTCCCGACAATAGTTGAAACGACCTCAATGGAAGAAGCAGTCAGGTCTTCATATTACCTGGCGAAAAAGGGAGAAACTGTGCTGTTATCTCCTGCCTGTGCAAGTTTCGACCTGTTCAATAATTATGAGGACAGGGGCAGGCAGTTTAAGGCGGCAGTACGAAACCTTTGATATTTTTTATATGCAGAAAGGCTGGCTTACAGGGACATTTAAAGGAGACAGGGCTATATGGGGACTTGTAGCGCTTTTTATGGTCTATTCACTGCTTTCTGTCTACAGTTCATCAGTCGGGATAGCTTTTAAGAACTATGGCGGCAATACAACGTATTTCCTCAGAAGCCAGTTCATCATGCTTATTCTTGGTCTTTGCATTATTATAGTAGTCCATTACCTGCCCTACAGGATCTATTCAGCAATGGCGGGGATATTATTAATTGTGGCGGCGGCACTGCTTGTCCTTACACTTCTGTTTGGCTCCAGGATAAATGAAGCAACCCGCTGGCTGGTAATACCCGGTACCGGATTTCATATTCAAACCTCAGATATTGCCAAGGTAGCTCTTGTGCTGTACATCGCCAGAACCCTTTCAAAATACCAGAATGAACTTGGCAATTTCATGCTGGTGACAAAATATTTCATGCTGCCCGTTGCCATAATCTGTGCTCTCATAATGCCCGAAAACCTCTCAACAGCCATGATGATCTTCATGATCAGCATAATTATTATGTATATAGGGAGAGTGCCTTTTAAATTCCTCCTTGCATATATCGGCATGGCAGTAGTCGGTGTGATTCTTTTTGCGCTGGTGCTTACCGTGGTCACCAAAGATAACAGGGTTGAGGTATGGAAAAACAGGATAGAGAATTTCTTTTCGGCTGAAAGCAATGCAGATGACAATTATCAGACTGACCAGGCTAGAATTGCCATATCAACAGGAGGACTGTTCGGAAAAGCACCTGGCAGAAGCACCCAGAGAAATATGCTCCCGCAATCGAACTCCGATTTCATTTTTGCCATAATAATTGAAGAATATGGATTGATACTGGGCGCATTTCCATTGATCCTCGCCTATATGATACTGCTGTTCAGGGCAATTACTATTGCCAAAAAGTGTGAGACTGCATTCCCGGCATTCCTGGTTCTGGGACTTACGGTGATGATTGTGGTCCAGGCAATGCTGAACATGATGGTGGCAGTAGGATTATTCCCGGTAACGGGACAAACCCTTCCAATGGTAAGCTGGGGCAGGACATCAGTCCTCGTGATGAGCTTTTCAATAGGGGCGATATTAAGTGTCAGCAGGGTTGTTAATGCCAGGATCAGGCAAGAAGAATTAAACGAGGATGAGATCTCTGATGAAGGAGAAAAAATATATGAGCCTGCAAAAACATAAGAGGATAATTATAAGCGGAGGAGGAACCGGAGGACATATTTTCCCTGCGATTTCAATCGCCAATGCTCTCACCAGGATCGATCCCGGGACAGAGATCCTTTTTGTCGGAGCGGAAGGAAGAATGGAGATGGAAAAGGTTCCGGCAGCAGGCTATAAAATAACGGGACTGCCTGTGGCAGGATTCTACAGGAGTCTGACTCCAAAAAATATTGTAGTGCTCTATAAACTGGTGAAGAGTCTTTTCATTTCAAAAAGGATTATCAGGGAATTTAAACCCGATGTCGTTGTTGGTGTCGGAGGGTATGCAAGCGGCCCCGTGCTCCGTCAAGCTGGCAGAATGGGAATTCCCACACTTATACAGGAGCAGAACAGCTATGCCGGAGTCACAAATAAGCTGCTCGCAAAAAAGGCTGCGGCTGTCTGTGTAGCTTATGAGGGTATGGAAAAATATTTTCCGGCCGGGAAAATAATCAAGACAGGAAATCCTGTACGCCAGACATATGATAATCTCGAGAATCTGAAAAATGAGGCTCTCTCATTTTTCAGGATTGATATAAGCTCTCCTGTGATACTTGTACTTGGCGGATCTCTTGGCGCCGGGACAATAAACAAAAGTCTTTCAGGGAATATTCAAAAGATGGAAAATTCAGGGTGCCAGTGGTTGTGGCAGACAGGCGCGCTTTACTACGAAAATGTGAATGCACTGGTGAATCTTTCCTCATGCAAAAAAATAATAGTCCATGATTTCATTAACAGGAT
Source organism: uncultured Rikenellaceae bacterium (assembly GCA_964457185.1). Classification (GTDB taxonomy): domain Bacteria; phylum Bacteroidota; class Bacteroidia; order Bacteroidales; family VadinHA17; genus LD21. The sequence goes on along the minus strand of CAYWEQ010000005.1, from coordinate 25,294 downwards.
GGATTATGCATTTGCTGCGGCAGATATCATAGTATCAAGGGCAGGAGCCGGAACCATCTCAGAGCTATGCCTCGTGGGGAAACCGGTAATACTCGTTCCTTCTCCAAATGTCGCTGAAGACCACCAGACGCGAAATGCCGAAGCCCTGTTCAACAGAAATGCAGCAGTTATGGTAAGGGATAACGAAGCATTGAACAACCTTGTGGATGAGGCAATTAAACTGATTTTCGACAATGAAAAAAAAGCTGCCCTGTCGGAAAACATAAAAGGCATGGCTGACAGGGAAGCTGATGTAAGGATAGCTAAAGAAATAATGAAACTTGCAGGTGAATGATTGATTTCGAAGGCATAGAAGGATTTTATTTTGTCGGAACAGGAGGGATCGGCATGAGTGCTCTTGCATCATATTTCGGCAGAGGAGGATATGTGATTGCAGGTTATGACAGGACATCAGGCAGAATAACCGATGCACTTGCTGCATCGGGCTGCGAGATCTCATTCAGGGATGATGTTTCCGAAATCCCGTTACTTTTCAGGGAAATCAAAAGCAGGGATAAGGTTATAATTGTTTATACTCCTGCGATACCGGCCGAAAGCCGAATATTAAGCTTTTTCAGGAACAACGGATACCGGCTGTATAAAAGATCAGAAGTGCTCGGGGCGATATCTTCAAAAACTGATACGATAGCTGTAGCCGGCACCCACGGTAAAACAACTGTCTCCACAATGATTGCGTTTCTTCTTAAGCAGTCACATGTCGGCTGCTCAGCCTTCCTTGGCGGAATATCAAAGAACTATGATTCAAACCTGCTGGTCGGAGAGGGAAGATATACAGTCATGGAAGCTGATGAATATGACAGGTCATTCCACAGGCTGAGTCCGCTTATGGCCGTGGTCACCTCCGTTGATGCGGATCACCTTGATATATATGGTGATCATGAAACAATGATTGCAGCATATAATGAATTCTGCAGCAAGATCAGGGAGGGAGGCACACTCCTTATAAACAGCAGGATAACAGAGAAAATAATTTGCCCTTCAGAGGTTGAGTTTCTAACATACGGGAATGATCCTGATGCTGATTTCAGGAGCTTTGATATTGAGCACAATGCCGATTCCTACATATTCAGCGTACGGACACCCTGCGGAACAATAAGTGATCTTCACTTTCCATTTCCCGGGATCATAAACATTGAGAACATGACGGCTGCAATTGCTATTGCCCTGAATTGCGGTGTTACTGAGGATGAGATACGAAAGGAGATAACCTTTTTCAGGGGTGTAAGGAGGCGATTCGACATCAGGATAAATCGTCCGGGAATTGCATATGTTGATGATTATGCCCACCACCCTGAGGAGATAAAGGCCTGTGTAACGTCGCTGCGTGAATATTTCAGAGGCAGAAAAATAACCGGCATATTCCAGCCTCATCTTTTCTCAAGGACTCTTGATCATGCTGATGGTTTTGCTGCAATACTCGATGAACTTGACGAAGTGATCCTTCTTCCTATCTATCCTGCACGGGAGATGCCTGTTCCGGGTGTATCCTCTGAACTGATTCTGGGTAAAATGAAACTTGAAGGAAAGAAGCTCATCCCAATGAATGAAGTGATTGAAAGTCTTGATATTAAGAAGCTTGATGTTCTGGTTACCATAGGTGCAGGAGATATTGACAGTCTGGTTGAGCCCATTGAGGAGAAGATTAAAAGGGAGGCAGTACAATGAGAAAAGTTATGCAGATACTGCTTATGATCCCGGTATTATACATGTTAATACTGCCATTCTTCCTTTCAGCCTCAGCAAACTCCCGAATGTGTGGCAGAATATCAATAAATATTATTGATTCATCTGATTATCACTTTATTACAAAAAGACAACTGTTGAATCTGGTTTATAAAAACGGCGGCAATATAATCGGTAAGCCGGTGAAAGATATTAAAATTCCTGACATTGAGAGCGGGATAAGTGCCCTGAGGGAGTTAAGGCAGGCAGAAGTCTATACCTCAATTGACGGAACCTTGCATGTATATATTGATCAGCGCAATCCTGTTATGCGGGTAATGCCAGGAGAAGGAGGTGATTTTTTCATTGATGACGAGGGCTTTGTTTTCAGAAGGAGAAATCTTTATGCTCCAAGACTCCGCATAATCGGGGGGAATATAAATATAACCCCGGCAATGCTTGAAAATGTCAGCATTCTTGATACAAGCATAAAGAATACAATCCTTAAGGATGTTTATCATTTCGTTAATTATATAAACGGCAATAATTTCTGGTCGGCGCAGATTGACCAGATCTATGTTGACGAAAGAGACAGGATAGACCTTATACCAAGAGTGGGTAATCATACCATTCACCTCGGTACATTTGAAAATTACAGGGATAAGCTCAGAAATCTAGGGGCTTTTTATGACAAGGTTCTTCCGGAAGTGGGATGGGACAAATATTCTGTTATAAATCTTGAATACAGTGATCAGATAGTTTGTAAAAAAAGAGATCGATAAACCATATTTAAATCATATGAGCAAAAAAGAACAGTATGTAGCAGCTATCGATATAGGGACCACAAAAATTGTGGCTATTGTCGGTAAGAAGAACGAGAATGACAAGATAGAAATTCTCGGGTTGAGCAAGGCTCTTTCCAAAGGTGTGAAGAGGGGAGTAGTGATGAATATTGAAGAGACTGTTAATGCGATCCGGACAACTGTTGAGGATGTCCAGAACAGATCAGGGATCCTGTTCTCTGAAGTTTTTGTAGGCATTGCGGGTCAGCACATCAAGAGCATGAAGAGCCGCGGGTACATTATGCGCGACTCTTACGATGATGAGATAAGGAAGGAAGAGGTTTTCAGGCTTATCGAGGATATGCATAAGATCCATATTGATATCGGTGAGGAGATAATACATGTCATCCCGCAGAATTTTATTGTTGATAACGAGGCCGGCGTCAGGAACCCGATAGGAATGTGTGGCAGGAGGCTGGAAGCCAATTTTCATATTGTCATCGGACAGGTGGCTGCAGCCAAGAACATTGAAAAGTGTATCAGGAAGGCAGGTCTGGCAGTGAAGGATCTGATACTTGAACCCCTGGCATCTTCGGATGCAGTTCTGACTGAGGATGAAAAAGAGGCCGGGGTGGTACTTGTCGATATCGGGGGCGGCACAACTGACCTGGCAGTTTATTATGACAATATTGTCCGCCATACCGCGGTAATACCTCTTGGCGGAAATGTTGTAACAAAGGATATCCAGGAAGGGTGCGCAATACTGCTGAGGCATGCAGAGCAGTTAAAGATCCAGTACGGATCGGCTCTTGGTGATATTGCACCTGAGGACAAGGTTGTATCTATACCCGGAATCAGCGGCCGGGATCCCAAGGAGATCTCATTCAAGAGCCTTGCATATATAATACAATCAAGGATGGAAGAGATCATTGATTTTGTCAATTTCGAAATACAGAATTCAGGCTATGCTGAAAAACTTGCTGCAGGCGTTGTTATCACTGGCGGAGGTGCCATGCTGAAACACCTGCCTCAGCTTATGAAGTTCAAGACCGCCATGGATGTAAGGCTGGGATTACCCAATGAACATCTTGCCGGCAGCAGCAGGAATGAGATAAATCAGCCGATGTTTGCCACAAGCGTGGGGTTGATAATGAAAGGATTTGAATATCTGGATACTTATAAGCAAAAGATCAACATAGGACCCAAAAATGAATATGTAGTGCCAGAAGTTGGAATTGCCGGTGAAACAGAAACTGATGGTGACAGCGAATCTGACGAATATCAACCGGTACAGAAAACTTCTCTTGCCGAAAAGATAAGGCTGGCAATGCAGAAAATGTTTGAGGTTGAAGATCAGCCTATTAATTGAAATAATTTAAGTATGGTCGTGCTTTTTACAATTTGCTGTTCATAAACAATTAAAATTATTAATATGTCTGACGATATAATGAACTTTGATCTGCCTGTTGAAAGATCGTCGATAATAAAGGTCCTTGGGATTGGCGGCGGCGGGAACAATGCTGTCAATCATATGTTCGAAAAAGGCATCAGGGACGTGAATTTTGTGGTCTGCAATACAGATCATCAGGCTCTTGCAAGCAGTCCGGTGCCTGTAAAGGTGCAGATTGGTGAAGCTCTGACTGAGGGAATGGGAGCCGGCAGCCAGCCTGAAAAAGGCAAAAAGGCAGCCCTGGAAAACCTGGATAATGTCATGGATGCCCTTGGAGGAAACACAAGGATGGTATTCATCACAACAGGGATGGGAGGAGGCACCGGCACAGGCGCAATACCCGTGGTTGCAAAAGCCTGCAAGGAGGCAGGATTGCTTACCATAGCCGTGGTAACAATCCCGTTCAAATCAGAAGGGAAGGTTCGTATAAGGTATGCTATAGACGGCATCACCGAGCTGAAAGATCATGTTGATTCACTTCTTGTCATAAACAACGAGAAACTGAGAGAAATCTATGGAAACCAGGGTGTCTCCTCTGCATTCTCAAAAGCCGACGATGTGGTTACAACAGCTGTCAAAGGGATCGCTGAGATTATCACTGTTGCCGGTTATATAAATGTCGATTTTGCCGATGTTGAAACTGTCATGAAGAACTCGGGAGTAGCCATAATGGGCATGGGTATGGCTTCAGGCGAGAACAGGGCGATCCGGGCAATTGAAAATGCCCTTGCTTCGCCTCTCCTTAATTCAAATGATATTACCGGAGCAAAAAGCATTCTTATAAATATTTCGTCAGGCAAAGGCGATCATGAGCTTACCATGGATGAGCTGGGTGAAATAACCGATTACATGTATGAGGTTGCTTCCGATGATGCATTAATAATCAGGGGCATATCGCAGGATGACACCCTCGGGGAGAATATCAGCGTCATCGTGATTGCAACAGGTTTTGAGGCCAACAGCATCTTTCAGCCATATAAATCCAGAAAGCCGAAACATGTAGAAATACTGGAAAACAAAAATGTAATACCTCCCTCATTGAATCCGCAGAGAAACGAAGAGACCTTCACAGTTCATGAAAAGGGAAGGAGATCAATAATAACCGATTTTGAGGAGGAGTCTCAGGGTGAATTGGATTTTGGTAAAGGTTGCGGTGCCGGAATTAAAAGAACTTCGGAAGATGGAAACTGTGAGGAGGAAAATGATAAATCCGGATCGACATTGCGAAAGGTAAAGCAGATACAGAAGATCATGAAAAAGGAAGGCCTCTCCAACAAAACTATTGAGGAAAATATTGAGACATTTGAAGATGTACCAGCTTATGTAAGAAGAAATATGATGCTCAAAGCATCGGAAAAAACATCAGAAAGCAAATTATCAAAGTTCACGCTTACCTCCGATGACGAGGATGGGCCGGTCTTAAGGGAGAATAATGCCTACCTGAATGATAATGTGGATTAGGAGGCAGGTTTATATTTCCTATATTTGCGCAGATGAAAAGGGTAGTTATAATATTATTCCTTCTTGCAGCCTCATCCTTAATATCTGCACAGCAACGCGAGAATGAAACTGCCCAGCCTAAAATTATCAGGCAATGGACTCTTTCTCCTGATTTCACGGAGGAAGTCTCCGTTCCTTTTGATACTGTTTTTTCAATGTTCCACCGCTACAGGATATCTGACAGGAAGTCACCTGTAAATGCGACACTGGGCAATTATGGTCTTCCTTTTTACCAGATAAGTTTCTTCGAGAGGATCTTTGATCCCGATAAATTTCTCTATACCTGGTATTATCCATTCTTGTACCATCCCGGAAATGCTCTCTTCATGAATACGCAGGTGCCGTTTACAGAGTTAGTATGGACATACGGCACTCCAAGGGAGACTTCGGAACAGACATTCAGGGTACGCCATTCGCAGAATGTCAACAGGTATTTCAATTTCGGGCTTATATATGATATAATATATAGTCTCGGACAATATAACTACCAGAGAGCAGAGGACAAGACCTTCACTTTTTACTCGTCCTATACCGGACCAAAATACAAGGCATACTTCGCGACCGGGATTAATAATATTGTATCATACGAGAACGGCGGAATAACGGATCCAACTGAAGACCTGAGCCAATACGAAACCCGCGATATACCGGTTAATCTGGGAAGCCTGAATGTGGCTGAAAGCATACTTAAAAACCAGAATATACTTCTGGTTCAGCGATATACAATCGGAAACCGGCCGGCCGGTGAGGACAGCACCGTTCAGACAAAGAAAGGATTTTTAGGTCTCAGCGGCACATTTTCCCATATCCTGATATGGGAGAATAATAAAAGGACATACTCTGACATTGGTACTGAATATGGCTTTTACAATTCACACTACATTGACAGTTTGACAACATTTGATTCGCTTTATTCCCGGAATCTGAAAAATACGATAAGGTTTGACTTTACTACAGAAGAAACGCGGAAAGTCAGGCTTGGAGGAGGGGTGGGACTAAGGAATGAACTATTCAGGTACAGCCAGATCATCCCGACACACGACACCAATTTTGCTGATACAGCCCGATGGAACAAAAGCAATAATGTACTGGTCGGACGCCTTTACAACAATATCGGGGAAAAACTCAGCTGGAATGCAAAGGGTGAGCTTTACCTTACAGGTTACCGGGCAGGAGATTTCAGCCTGACCGGGGAGATCGTCAAATCGTTCGCATGGAAGAAGGGAACTGCAGAATGGCTGATAAACGGAGGCATTGTCAACAGGCAGCCGTCATTCTGGTATGAACAATGGGGTGGAAATCATTTTGAGTGGAGTAATAATTTTGTGAAAGAATTCCGGATTGACCTCGCTACCGGTTTTGTTTACCCGGCTCTGAAAACTGAGATAAAGTTCAACTATGCAATAATTGACAACTATACTGATTTCAATACTTCAGCGCTTCCTTCTCAGTATGACGGAGGATTATCGGTTGCTGCCCTCATGGCAAGAAAGGAATTCAGAGCCTGGAAATTACATCTTACGGCGGATGTGATAGTACAGAAAAGCAGTAATCCTGATATTCTTGACCTCCCCCTGGTCGCGGTCCGTTCGGCAGGATTCTTTGAACATACGTTCAGGTTCAAACAGACCAACGGCAGGCTTGCCACACAGCTGGGAGTTGATGCCATGTATAATACAATGTATTACCCGTACTCATATATGCCCGCTACAGGAAGGTTCTACAGACAGGATCAGGAAAAAACAGGAAATTATCCTTTTATCAATGTTTTTCTTAACCTGAAGCTAAAAAGAACACGGATTTTCGTTATGCTGGACCATCTTAATTCCGGATTAATGGGTAATAATTACTATATGATACCGTCTTATCCAATGAATATCAGGATGTTACGTTATGGATTAGCCTGGACGTTCTATAATTAAAAAATTGTTGTATCTTTGCACCCAATTTTTTAACTGGAGATATGTTTAACTAATTCGACATCTTTGATAAGAATAATTATTATCCTTTTTATATATGTGGAAGTATTTTTCACTTCCTGTAATAAAAATCCGGACATTTCCCTTAATACTGAAATTGTTTCCTTTGATCTTGATTCAATCCTGATTAGGGGAAGGCTTATTGCAGTAACAGATTTTAATTCGACCAATTATTTTATTTACAGGGGAGAGCCAATGGGTTTTCACTACGAATTGCTGACGGCGTTTGCCGATCATCTCGGTGTTGATCTTGAACTGATTACAGAGAATCGCCCTGAACATGCATTTGATTTTCTGAATAGTGGCAAAGCTGATCTTCTGGCTCTCAGCCTGACTATCAATTCAACACGCAAAAGCGAGGTACTCTTTACAGTTCCTATCTATGAGACCAGGCAGGTTCTTGTACAGCGAAAACCTCGCCACTGGCGCTATATGAAGGCGGATGAGCTCAACAGGAACCTGATCAGGAACCAGCTCGATATGGCTCATAAAACAATATTTGTGCAGGAAGCATCATCACATTCCGAGCGTCTGAAATCGCTGGCGGCTGAAATAGGAGATTCAATTAACATAATTGAGGTTCCTTATGAAGGAGAACAGCTGATACAGAATGTTGCCAGGGGCGAAATTGAATATGCCGTGGTCGATGAGAATATAGCCAAGGTAAATTCTACGTATTACCCTGATATTGACATAAAAACACCTGTAAGCTTTCCGCAGAACATCGGCTGGGGAATAAGAAAGGAAAATTCCGGAATGCTCCTGAAAGAATTAAACAGCTGGCTCTCTGCCTACAAAAAGACAGATTCATATGCTATCCTGTATGCAAAATATTTTAAGAATAAAAGGTCAAGCCGGATAATAAAGAGCGATTATTATGCCCTCAATACCGGAAAGATCTCACAGTGGGACGATCTGATTAAATCGGCGAGCAGTGAAATTAACTGGGACTGGCGTTTACTGGCATCACTGATATACCAGGAATCGCGTTTTAAGCCCAATGTGAAATCATGGGCAGGCGCTTACGGACTGATGCAGATCATGCCGGTTACGGGAAAAAACCTGGGAATTGATATTACTTCATCACCATCAAACAATATCAAGGCTGGTACAATATATTTAAACCAGCTTCAATCAATATTTGATCACAGGATAAAGGACGAACATGAACGGATAAAATTCATTCTTGCCTCATATAATGCAGGTCCGGGACACATTCTGGATGCCATGAGACTTGCCGACAAATATGGCATGGACCCGCAGGTGTGGGATGGAAATGTCGCTGTGTGGCTGAAGAAGAAATCTGATCCCCGTTACTACAATGATACTGTAGTTAAAAACGGATACTTCGGTGGAACGGAATCAATTAATTTTGTCACTGAGATCCTGGACAGGTTTGAGCTGTACAAGAATATCATTCCTGAGTATATCAGCCAGAATTATTAACAGGAAGCAAACCGGGAAGATTCTGTAGTCAGTTCCCGGTTTTCTAATCATACCTTATTGCTTTCACGGGAGTGATCCTGCTGATAAGTTTTGAAGGAACAAGGAGCATAAAAAGTATCACAGCCATTGTACCGGCATTCAGCAGGAGTATGTGAATGAATTCAAGATTCACGGGAACGGTCTTAATGTAATAGGAGGAAGGATCCAGAGTGATCAATCCCGTTTTTAACTGAATGAATGCCAGCCCGATACCGACCAGGTTGCCCCAGAGAAGTCCCTTGCCGATAAGATAAGCTGCCTGATAAAGGAATACCCTGCGTATCGTAATATCTTCAGAACCAAGGGCTTTCAGAACTCCTATCATATTGGTTTTTTCAAGGATCAGTATAAGCAGTCCGGAAATCATATTGAATCCTGCAACTACAAGCATCAAAAGAATAATGATGATCACATTTACATCCTGGAAATTCAGCCAGTCGAATATCTGGGGATATTTCATCCTGATGTTTGTCACTTTGAACTGTTCATCATCTTCCACAAGCCTGTAACCGATGGCATCCCTGACTGCCATGGTCATTTCGTCGAGCCTGTCAAAATCACTGATGAATATCTCAAATCCGCTGATCTGGTCATCCTCCCATCCATTGAGACGTTTTATATGGCCGATATCGCAAAAGACGTAAATCTTGTCAAATTCCTCAAGGCTTGTTTCGTAAATGCCGCTCACGGTGAATTTTCTCATCCTGGGAGGATCCTGTACAAAATGCATTGTGAAAGAATCACCAGTTTTGAGCCGCAGCATGTCGGAGATCTTTTTTGAAATGATAACCTTATCCGTGCGAACTGTGTCAGTGACTGTGAAGACTGTACCGTCTGTCATATTGCTGCTGAAATAGCTCCAATCAAAATCGCTCCCGACTCCTTTCAGGACCACACCCTGGAAATCTTCATCTGTCTTTATTATCCCTGCTTTTGTTGCAAATACCTGTACATGGCTGATCCCCGGCAGTCCCTTTATCTTTTCAATAAATTCCTGTCCCTGGTGTATCGGAGCGGTCTCATATGAGAGATTCGAATCAAAGTTTACGATCTGGATATTTGAGCCGAAGCCTACAATCTTTTCCCGTATCTGCTGTTTAAAGCCAGTCAGTATGGCAACAGCAAGAATCATCACAGCCAGGCCTATCGCAATTCCAATTATGGCAATAACATTTATGGGCTGTGAAAAGGAAGTCCCTTCCCTCCGGCCTTTTATGAGACGCTGCGCTATGAAATAAGGTAAATTCATTATTAAATAGAATTCAAATTTAGTAATTTCTCCGTGGAACACTTAGATTTGTATTAAAGTACTCCTGAAATGAGAAAACTACTTACATTTTTATTTGTCAGTTTATTTGCCTGCCCCTGCTTTGGCATTAAGAAAACTCCGCAACCGGGAGCAAACCAGATAGAGCAATACAGAAATATTATTGAAGGCAAGTCAGTTGCGATTGTGGCAAACCAGACTTCTATGGTGGGGCAGACGCATTTGATTGATAACCTGCTGAATATAGGAATTGATTTAAGGGTGATCTTTGCGCCTGAACATGGTTTCAGAGAGATGGCTGCTGATGGTGCTCAGATCCGTGACGGAAAAGATCCTGATACGGGAATTACCATCAAAAGTCTTTATGGCCAGCGGCAAAAACCTTCGCCGGAAGATCTGCAGGAAATTGATGTAGTTTTATTTGATATACAGGACGCAGGGGCAAGGTTTTATACTTATATCTCCACTCTTCATTATGTGATGGAGGCCTGTGCGGAGAATAAGGTAAAATGTATAGTCCTCGACAGGCCCAATCCCAACGGATTCTATTTTGACGGCAACATTGCCGATACAGCATACCGTTCTTTTGTTGCTATGCATCCCGTACCGATTGTCCATGGCATGACGGTTGGTGAATATGCCCAGATGATAAACGGGGAAGGCTGGCTCATGGGAGGCATTAAATGTGATCTCACAGTGATTAAGTGTAAAAGCTACACTCATAAAACTCTTTATGAACTGCCTGTTAAGCCATCTCCCAATCTGCCAAACCAGACAGCTATATACCTTTATCCCTCCATCTGTTTTTTTGAAGGTACAAATGTTTCTTTAGGAAGGGGAACTCCGTTCCCGTTTCAGGTTTATGGTTCTCCGCTGTTCCCCGACATGGGATTCAGCTTTATTCCGGAGAGCGTTCCTGCTTCAACAAATCCGCCCCTGCTGGGAGAGAAATGCTACGGTATGGATCTGCGCGATGCAATCAAAGAGAAGATAGTGCCATCGCGCGGTATTAATCTCAAATGGGTGATTGATGCATATAATGACTACCCTGAGAAGGAAAAATTCTTTACCTCTTATTTTGACCGGCTTGCAGCGGGACCAACACTAAGGGAACAGATTCAGAAGGGGATGACAGCAGAACAGATCAGGGCATCATGGAAGGATGGTCTGCAAAAGTATGCTAAGATCAGGCAGAAGTATCTGCTATATAAATAGACCCCAATTCCTCCCGATACGTTTTCACTTCACTCAAGCTATCGGGACAAGCTCTAAAGGGGGACTATTTCCTCCCCGGATAAACTTTCAATGCCTCAGCCAGCGTTTCCATGGCATTACGGAGATCATCTATCTTCAGAACATATGCTATGCGGACCTCGTTTTTCCCATATCCCGGAGTTGAATAAAAACCTGAAGCAGGAGCAACCATCACCGTCTGATTCTTATAATTGAATTCCTCAAGAAGCCACTGTGAGAATTTATCTGAATCATCAACCGGCAGCTTTACAACAGTATAAAATGCACCTTTTGGCTTCGGGCAACAGACCCCGGGCATTTTATTCAGAGCATCGACCATAAAATTACGGCGGGCAGTGTATTCCCTGTTGACCTCCAGGAAGTATTCAGGCGGCGTATCTATTGAAGCCTCACCTGCAATTTGTCCAAGGCCGGGAGGCGAAAGACGGGCCTGTGCAAACTTCAGTGCAGTAGAAAGAACAAGCTTGTTTTTTGTGATGAGAGCGCCGATTCTTACTCCACACTCACTGTAACGTTTTGATACAGAATCAAGCAGCACGATGTTATTTTCTATTCCGGCAAGCTTCATAGCTGAGAAATGTTCAGCTCCGTCATAACAGAATTCCCTGTAAGCTTCATCAGAAAAGAGCCAGAGGTCATATTTCTTTATGATATCCCCAAGCTGCAGAAGCTCCTCTTTCGAGTAAAGATATCCGGTAGGATTATTCGGGTTGGCAATAATAATACCTTTTGTCCCGGGAGTTATCTTTTTTTCTATCTCGGAAAGGGGGGGAAGGGCAAAATCATCTTTGATATATGAGGTGACAGGAACTATTTTAACACCTGCAGAGGTCGCAAAACCATTGTAATTGGCATAGAAAGGTTCTGGTGTTATAACCTCATCACCTGCATTCATGCATGAATTAAATGCAAAAAGGATTGCCTCTGAGCCCCCGGTAGTAATAAGCATTTCCGTGTGATCGATATTGATCCCGATCTTCTGATAATATCCGGCCAGCTTGCGGCGGTACGACTCATTCCCCGCAGAATGGCTGTATTCAATCACTTTCTGATCAAAATTCCTTATTGCATTGAGAGCAACTTCCGGAGTCGGAATATCGGGCTGACCAATATTAAGATGATATACTTTTATTCCTTTCCTCTTCGCTTCTTCCGCATAGGGAACCAGCTTCCTGATGGGTGATGCCGGCATCGCTTTGCCTTTTTCAGATATTGATGGCATTTTGTAAGCATTTATGAATTTATGACAGATCAAAAGTAAGAAAAAAGAGGCATGATATAATTGATTATTCTTATGGAATGATAATTATTCAACCATCTTCAACTCCTTCAACTCTCTTAAACTATGATTTCATAATAATTTCTAATTTTGCAGATCAACTGACGAGATAACCAATGGGACTCCCTTCAAAATACGAACCCGCAAAGGCGGAAGGCAAATGGTACAATTACTGGATGAAGCACGGTTTCTTTAAAAGTGTACCGGATGAAAGAGAGCCATACACTGTAGTTATCCCTCCTCCCAATGTCACCGGAGTGCTCCACATGGGACACATGCTTAACAACACAATACAGGATGTCCTTGTGCGGAGGGCAAGAATGCTCGGAAAGAATGCCTGCTGGGTACCTGGAACCGATCATGCATCAATCGCTACTGAAGCTAAAGTAGTGGCAAAGCTTAAGAGTGAAGGTATTGAAAAAAGAAAGATTTCACGGGAGGAATTCCTCGAACATGCATGGGAATGGACCCGTAAGCATGGGGGAATAATTCTTGAGCAGCTTAAAAGGCTTGGAGCCTCTTGCGACTGGGACAGAACTCTCTTCACAATGGATAAGGAGAGGTATGATTCTGTCGTAAAGGTATTTGTTGATCTGTACAACAAAGGATTGATTTACCGCGGTGTAAGGATGGTGAACTGGGATCCCCAGGCACGAACAGCCGTTTCAGACGAAGAGGTCTACTTCACCGAGGAACAGTCAAAATTATATTATGTAAGATATAAGATAGCAGGCTGGAACGATTACATCACGGTTGCTACAACACGTCCGGAGACCATACTCGGGGATACTGCTGTATGTGCCAATCCGAATGATAAAAGATATCAGCACCTCAGGGGAAAGAAGGTCATTGTTCCCATGGCAAACAGGGAAGTCCCTTTCATTTTTGATGAATATGTGGATATGGAGTTCGGAACAGGCTGCCTGAAGATCACTCCGGCGCATGATATTAACGACTATGTGATAGGGCAGAAGCACCACCTTGCTTCCATAGATATCTTTAATGATGATGGAACTTTAAGTTCCCGGGCGGCGATGTTTGTGGGTGCCGACAGATTTGCAGCGAAGGAGCTTGCTGAAAAGGAACTTAAGAAAACGGGAAACCTTGTCAGGGTTGTTCCGTATAATAATAAGATAGGCCGTTCTGAACGTACGCATGCCATAATAGAACCCAAGCTTTCAATGCAATGGTTTCTGAAGATGGAGAAAATCTCGCGTCCCGCACTGGACGCTGTAATTAACGGAGAAATACATCTTCACCCGGCTAAGTTCAAGAACCTTTACCGCCACTGGATGGAAAATGTACATGACTGGTGCATAAGCCGTCAGCTCTGGTGGGGGCACCGGATCCCGGCATGGTATTATAACAATAATGAATTTGTTGTTGCGGAGAACGTTACAGAAGCGCTCAAGCTGGCAAAAGAGAAAAGCAGCAGGAGATCTCTCACAGAAAAAGATCTCAGACAGGATGAGGACGTGCTTGACACATGGTTCTCGTCATGGCTCTGGCCGATAACCTCTTTTGATGGAATAAACAAGCCTGACAATCCTGACCTTAAATATTATTACCCTACAAGTGACCTTATCACAGCACCTGAAATCCTTTTCTTCTGGGTTGCCAGGATGATAATTGCAGGCTATGAATTCAGGAGTCAGAAACCATTTGACAATGTGTACCTTACAGGTCTGGTCCGGGACCAGCAGCGAAGAAAGATGTCAAAATCACTGGGTAATTCACCAGAACCACTTGACCTCATTGACAGGTACGGAGCCGACGGTGTAAGGATTGGTATGCTTTTGTGTTCACCGGCAGGCAATGACCTCCTTTATGACGATTCACTTCCGGAACAGGGACGCAATTTTGCGAACAAGATATGGAATGCCTTCAGGCTTGTAAAAGGTTGGAAGGTCGATCAAACAATTGCTCAGCCGGAATCATCCGCGGCTGCTGTTAAATGGATGAATGAGGTGCTGAAAAAAATGACTTCTGAAATTGACTCGGAATTCAGGAAATTCCGCATATCCGAAGCGCTGATGAAGGTTTATAAGCTTTTCTGGGATGAGTTCTCGGGATGGTACCTTGAAATAATAAAGCCTCAATATGAAAAGCCAATCGATAAGAAAACACTTAACGCAACAACCGGATTCTTCGACAGCCTTCTGAGACTGTTGCATCCTTTTATGCCATTTATAACGGAGGAAATATGGCAGATGCTTGGCGACCGGCAGGAGGGAGAGAGCCTGATGATCAGCAGGATGCCTGAATTAAAAAAATGCAGAAAGGAGCTGATAAGCAGATTTGAGCTTATAAAAGAAACTGTCAGTTCAGTAAGAACCTTACGAAAAGAAAAAGATCTGCCAAACAAGGAAAAGATTGTACTTTACATTAAGGCTGACAAAGAAAGCTTCGATCAGGAATTCCTTCCTGTCATGATGAAGATTTGCAATTTATCAGACATTATCTTTATTGATAAAAAGCCTGAGGGAACAGTATCATTCATGGTGCATACAACAGAATACTTTATCCCTGCCGGTAAAAGGAGCGATAAGAAAGAAGAATTAAAAAAAATAAGGGAAGACCTTGACTATTACAGGGGATTCCTTGCTTCTATAGTGAAAAAGCTCGGTAATGAGCGTTTTGTTCAGAATGCTCCCGGAAACATCCTGGAAACGGAGCGGAAGAAGAAGAGTGATACGGAATCCAAGATAAGATCGCTGGAGGAGAGGAAGAAAGAG
>CAYWEQ010000005.1:0-9741 GCA_964457185.1 uncultured Rikenellaceae bacterium | reverse complement strand
TTTCTCACCAGGTAGTTCTGATCGATCTGAACTAGTTCCCAGTCATTGTTCAGGATCAGGTGCCATCCTTCGCCTTCAATACGGTTTTTGTCCTCTTTGAATCCTCTGGCTGTTATGCGAAGGTACCTGAAGTTATTTGAAACAAGACAGCCTCCCTTGTCAACAGTAAGTTTGCCCCAGTTATCAGAAACACGTATCTTGCTGTATATTGTTCCGAGCGTGTCCATGGGGTGAATATCTTCAGGTTCAAAATCAAAATACGGACTTTCAAGCTCAAAAAAGACTACCGGCTTTTCAGTGAAAGTACCTGTTCGTCTATGGATCCTCTCACGTATTTCCTTATCCCGTTGGGTTTCTTCTTCCATTATGTTCTCCACATCATAATTCATGGCAATGCTTCCGGCAATATCACGGCACATATCAGGAAGCTTTATCTGATAAAGTTCTTTTACAAGAAATCCCAGATCAGTATTTTCAGAAATTAATGTTTTAAAATCAAACCCTTTCTGGTGCAGCAGAGTGGCATATAAAGCGCCGTGGATAAATCCATATGACCTTGCATAAGAAGAGTATGAGTAAATCCGGTCGAGATATTCGAACAGCCTTATTAAATAATCTTCAGGAGAATCAGTCGAAAGCATTATATAAGCAAAAGTTGCCAGACCTTCGTAATTCTCAAACCTGGTTTCATCCTCAGCATAGTTCTGATAGCTCTCGCGGTTTGATCCTCTGAAGATCAGAGCGTCTCTTATTGCAAGCTGTTTTTCTGCACCTTCGGCGGTAATCGCTTTACGGAGGGCTTTCCATTCGAGTTTGATCCAGAGTCTGGCATTCTTCTCATCCATGATACTGATGTTGTAACTGGTTGATTTATAGCCGGAAGACTCCTGATAAAAATGGAAAAGACTATGGATCGATCGTGAAATTATTCTGAAACCATCCTCCTCAGCGGGCAGAGGCACCAGGGCATAAACAGTACCTCCAAATGTAACAGGTATATTGTTTATCATCAGTTCTCTAGGGTAAGTACCAGTATAGACACCATCTTTTTCCTTGAGAATGCCTTCCAGGTCAGGCTGGTTTGCTGTAATTTTCCTCGTTGTCCGGTCAACAAAAATCATCGGACCATAGAGATTTTTCCCCCATAATATGCCATCATCCCTGTTGCAGGCATCCTCAATTTTATTGAAATATTCACGTGCTTTTTCAGCTGTGAGATATGAATTATCTTCCTCTCCCCTGCATCCTGCAAGGAAAAGCAAGAGAATGAATTTTATCCATCTGTTCATCGGCAGCATTTTAGCTGCTCCAAAAATAATCAAAAATCTGTCAATAAGGCAAGTGAAATTTACCGGATTGACAGATAATGATAAATGTCTTTACTTGTTCCGGTTAAATATCTAATTTTGCAGACTTATAACTGATATGCGATGAAGAATGATGATATACTGCTGAATCCCAACGAACTGGTTCAGTTCCTTAAGAAACCTTCCCGCGATTTTACGCGTGATGATATTATCAGGTTCATTGAAGCAAAAGGGATCTCAATGGTAAATTTCAGGTATGTTGCTGAAGATGGCAAGCTTAAAACGCTGAATTTTGTTCCATACAGCAGGGACCATCTTGAATCGATCCTGACAGCCGGTGAAAGAGTTGACGGATCAAACCTTTTCTCGTTTGTTGGATCAGGATCCAGCGATATGTACGTTATTCCAAGATACCGGACGGCTTTTCTCAATCCATTTAACGAAACTCCGACCCTTGAAATATTATGTTCATTTTATGGCAACGACGGTAACCCTCTTGAAAGCTCACCGGAATACATCCTGAAGAAAGCTTATAACCGTTTTATAAATAAAACCGGTTTCAGGCTGAAGGTATTCGGAGAACTGGAATACTATATCAAATCGTTCCATGATGATCTTTATCCGCTGACCGACCAGAAAGGGTATCAACAGTCAAAGCCTTTTGCAAAGTTTGAAGACCTCAGGGTCCGGGCTTTGAATATGTGTGCAAGGGCGGGATGCAGGATCAAATACGGCCATTCAGAAGTTGGCAGTTTTACCAGGGAAGATGAGGATTTTGAACAACATGAGATTGAATTTCTTCCAGCGGAACCGGAAGAGGCTGTAGATCAACTTGTTATATCAAAATGGATATTAAGGACGCTTGGATATGAGTACGGAGTTGAGGTAAGCTTTGCGCCCAAGATAACGGTGGGAAAAGCAGGCTCGGGAATGCATATCCACATGATGCTTGAAAAGGATGGTAAGAACAAGATGGTTGAAGATGACCGGCTCAGCAATACTGCCAGAAAAATGATGGCAGGGATACTTGATCTTTCAAGGGCTCTTACAGCTTTTGGAAATACTATTCCGACTTCCTACCTGAGATTGGTCCCTCACCAGGAAGCCCCTACAAGCATCTGCTGGGGCGACAGGAACAGGTCGGTGCTCATAAGAGTTCCACTTGGATGGAACGGTGCGATGAATATGATAAAGGATGCCAATCCTGCTGACAAAACTGAATTTGAGGATATGCCCTCGAAGCAAACTGTTGAACTCAGATCCCCGGACGGATCTGCAGATATTTACAAACTTTTTGCAGGACTGGTAGTGGCAACAGAGCATGGCCTTGAAATGCCGGGCGCCGTTGAGATGGCTGAAAGCCTGTATGTAAGCTATAATATTTTCACAGGTACGGGAAAGGAAAAGAAGAAAAAGCTCGAATCTCTTCCTGCATCATGCTGGGAATCTGCTCATTGTCTCCTTGAAAAAAGAGAATATTTTGAGAAGGACGGAGTATTCCCTGCCGGGGTAATCGATAATATTGTATCAAAGCTTAAAGCATTCAATGATAAAGATTTGAGCGAGAGAATACATGACAAGCCGGAAGAGATCAGCAGGCTGGTCAGACAGTTTCTTCATTGCAGCTGATAGTCCGGTTTTTCTCCTCCTCTTCTTTACAGGCTTCCTTTATGCTTACATTAAGTTCAAAACCTATAAGCAGGGCTATTGAATTAAGGTAGAGCCAGATAAGAATAACCATCAGGGTGCCTATCCATCCGTAAAGCTTATTATACTGCCCGAAATTGTTTACATAAGCTGAAAATCCCAGGGAGGTCAATATAAAAAGTATTGTCGCAAGGGTTGATCCCGATGAGATAAATCTGAAGTCACTTCTTTTGGCCGGAGCCAGGTAATAAAGAAATGAGATAGCAAAGAAAAGAAGCACGACTACAAGGATCCATTTAATAAGGACAACTATACTGATAACAAGGTTCCTCTCAAGAATATCTAATTCAACAAGGTAATTAACAAACATCTTTCCGAAGATCACCAGAAAACCAGCCAGAGCTATCATAAGCACAACAATTAAAAGAAGTATTACGGAGATCTTCCGCTGGTGTATCCATGATCTTGACTGAAAAGTGTGAGCAGAAACCACAAAAGCATGTATAATTGCATGAATGCCGTTAGTGGAAAAGATAATAGTAGCGATGAACATTGTAAGAAGGAGTCCGCCGCTTTTTTTGGTTACAATGTCTATAATAGTAGTTTCCATAAAGTTGAAGGCATTCAGGGGGAGCATATTTTCAAACAGCTCGATTAATTCATTCTGAAAATTAGGTATAGGTATAAAAGGTATAAGGGTGAAAAGAAATATTGTCGCTGGCAGAAGGGCCATAAGCAGGTTAAAAGCAATAGAAGATGCCCTGGTTACCAGCACTCCTTTCCGGAAGCCCTTAACGACAAATCTGAAAACATGGCTTATAGGGACGCCATCAAAACCGGGAAGAACCAGTTTCCTGAGCCTTTCTTTCCCGTTTATCCCTTTTATGAGCTGCATAGGCTATACTGCTTTCAGGCTCATATCGAGGCTCTTGATATGATGTGTGAGGGCGCCAACGGATATGAAATCAACTCCGCACTCTGCATAAGCCCTCACAGTATCGTGTGTTATTCCGCCTGATGATTCAATCTCGTACCTGCTTCCGATGAGATTAACCGCGGTCAGGGTATCTTCAATGCTGAAGTTGTCAAGCATGATGCGGTTAACACCTCCGATTTCCAGGATCTTTTTTACGTCATCGAGATTTCTTGCCTCTATTTCTATTTTCAGTTTCCTGTTGTTTTTCTTAAGATAATCCCTGGTCTTTTTGATAGCCTGCTCAATGCCTCCGGCGTATACAATATGGTTATCTTTAAGCATTATCATGTCAAACAATCCCATCCTGTGGTTCAGTCCGCCACCTATCCTTACCGCTTCCTTTTCAATGAATCTCAGTCCGGGAGTGGTTTTGCGGGTATCGAGGATCTTTACTTTCGTGCCGGCTACACGTGTGACATACTGGTTGGTATTGGTGGCTATTCCGCTCATCCTTTGCATTATGTTGAGCACCAGGCGTTCGGCTTTAAGGATTGATTGCTGTCTTCCTGAAAGATACAATGCAATATCTCCCGGTTTGACACTGCTCCCGTCCTTAATCAGAATTTCACATGTCAGAGTTTCATCAATCGCCGAAAAAGCCCTGACTCCAACATCGACTCCTGCAATTATTCCCTCTTCCTTGATCAGGAGCATAGCTTTGCCTGTCGCTTCCCATGGGATGCAGGCAAGGGAGGAATGATCGCCATCCCCCAGGTCTTCACCCACACTCCTTAGAATAAACTCCCTGAGAGCTCTATTTTCCATTTTCAGCTTCGATCCGTATCGTGTGAATAAGAAGTTCAGATCCTACTTTCTTAAGCAGAAAATAGACCCTGAAATCACCTTTCTCTGTCTTGAGAATGCCAATGGCATATTGTGCATCGCTTTTGGCGCCCTGGTGACGGATTATGAAATCCCTGGTCTTGTAGGTATTGAAGAAATCGTTCAGAATTGCCTCGGCAACATTCTTTTTATAAAAATCCTCCTTGTCGAGAAGCAGCACACCTACCGTTGCATTCATATATTTTGACAGCTCAGATGCATTACCCGCCTTGAAAGCAATTGCAATCCCGTCAGGAATCTTTGTCTGGTCCTGCTCACCAAAGACAAGTGTGCCAAGTGCAATAATTATTACCGGAACAATATTAACGAACTGCATCTTTTCAATTTTTTTCCTACATTAAAATTCCCCGCATGACAAATTTAACTAATTTCATTTAAGAAAACCAGTTCAGCCTGATCAATATAATTATAATTGCACGTGCGCGTTATTAATTATACTTTTGCAGGTAACAGTGTGCTTTTAAAGATGCACAAAAGTCGCGCCAGTATTTATGAAGATTGCTTTACTGCAGACCGGTAAAACGACAGACAGGCATGTTGCTGAGGGAGTTGAAATATATTCCGCGCGTATTAGAAAATATTCCGGGTTCGATATAATTACGATTCCTGATCTTAAAAACACACGCAACATGTCGGTCACAGAGCAGAAGGTCAGGGAGGGCAGGAAGATCCTGGAGTCGGTGAACAGGGATGATTACATCGTTTTGCTTGATGAAAGAGGCAGGGAGTTAAGGACGGTGGAACTAGCTGACTGGATTCAAAAACGGTTTACAATGACAGGTAAACGGATCATGTTTGTGACAGGAGGGCCATGGGGCGTGTCAGAAGAGGTATACAATGCTGCTGATTTCAGGCTGTCGCTCTCCAGAATGACCTTCCCGCATCAGCTTGTCAGGCTAATGTTCCTGGAACAGCTTTACAGGGCTTTCACGATCATAAAAGGAGAACCATATCACCATGAGTAAGTCATAATTATTTGATTATGAATAACAAACGGTATAGTATAGTATTAACTCTTTTCACTGTTATCTTTCTTCTGCTGGCGCTGATATCCGAATCAGTATATCTGAGCGATTTTGAGTACAGGTTCAGAACAAGGAGGTTCAACAAAATCCTTGGAGAGAAAGAAAGGATTATGGAGGAATGCCTCAACAATCTGAAACTTATTCTTGCAAAAGGCGAACCTCATGGTTCAGTAGTTGAAAAGGACATTTTTTCAGTTGCCGGAGAGAACGAGATAACGATCCTGGAATATATTGACAATAGACTTTTTTACTGGTCCGATAATGGTTTTGATGTTCCGCTGAACCTTGATGATTCCCTTTTTGCCCGCTCTTTTATCTTCCAGCAAAATGGATGGTTTCTGACACATACTATTCAGTCGGGCAATGAAGTGCTGATAGGACTGCTCAGGGTAAGGAATGACTATGGTTTTGAAAATGATAATATTAAGAATGGTTTCGTAAAGGATTTCAGGATCCCTGATGATGCCGGATTCACTACAGAACAGGACGAATCTGATTATAATATTACCAACAGCCAGGGCAGATTTCTCTTTTCACTCACCTTTCCTGAAGTCAAGAGTAATACCCTGTTTATCCTCATTCCGCTGGTATTCTGGGGGCTCTTTTTCGTTTCCCTCATATTGCTTACACTCAGGATTGTCAGGATATTGTCGGGGAAAGGGAAAGCAATTATTGGTATTGTTGTCTCCCTTCTTGTCTTCGGAGCGATTTATTCAGTTTTGCTGTTTTCAGGAAAACCAGAGGCTATTTTCAGGACAGGATTATTCTCTCCGTTCATTTTTTCGCTTAACTGGATAATCCCCAGCCTTGGGCATCTATTGATATTAAGTATCCTTGCATCTGTACTTACCGGTATTTTTTTCATTCATTCTCCCGCAAGGACTGACATAAAGGAAACACAGGCGGCAGAATACCTGCTTTTAACAGGCATGTTCATTATTGCTGCTTTCCTGATAAGCCTGTTTCAGATCATCTTTATACAACTGATTTCAGACTCAAATATAAGTTTTGAAACCTATAAGGTTTTGAATTTAAACTTTTTCAGCGCTGCCGGATTCATCATCATAATATTACTCTTTTCGGTTCCTGTACTGGTCATCTTAAAAACGTTCAGGATGTCAGGTCAGGCCGGCGTCAAAACAATCATAATTCCTGCCTTAACCGCGCTTGCCGTAGTAGTTGTGTTTTTCTATAAAGATCAGGTATCGTTATTCTCATGCGGTCTGCTGTTCATACTGCTTGTCCTGGTCATTTCTTTTTTAGAGAAGAGAAAAACTGGCCTGTTCCGGATGTCGGTCATCTTTTCCCTGATCTTTGGTGTCTATTCGGTAATCCTGATGACAATTTATTCAGAACAGAGAACCACAGAAAACATAAAGATCCAGGCACTTTCATTTTCAACGGACAATGATCCGGAAGCTGAACATCTTCTCCTGAATATGTGGCCATTGATCAGCAGTGATACCACCCTGGGGAAAATGATGGATGTTGAGGTATTCGGCAAGGATGATATTGACAGGATATACAGCTATCTGCTTGAAACCTATTTCGACGATTACTGGGGAAATTATAATTTCAGCATAATCAAATGCGGAAAGGATGAATCTCTGCTTGTAGGAACAAATACCGAAAATTGTTTTGACTTTTTTGATGAGAGGATAAATAAATACGGGCATATCCTTACTGGAACCGGCTTTTATTTCATGGATAACCAGGGAGGGAGATCATATTACCTTGGAAAATTATTGTTCAAACAAAGTTCAGAATTCACAAACGGGTTATTCATAGAGCTTTACAGTGATGTAAATGTATTTCAGCCGGGCTATTCCGAATTGCTGCTTGATAAGAAATTCAGGGGCTATTCAGGATTGAAGGATTACTCTTTTGCAAAGTACATTAACGGGGGAATAGTGCTGAAATCCGGAGAATTCCCGTATGATGAAACTGATGACAACTATGTTGACAAGGCTTCAGAATACAGGTTATTCAGCAGCGATGGGTTTAAGCATGTGGCATATAGAAACGGTAATGCTACTGTTCTTATAAGCAGGCCGGAATTAACAGTAAGAGATATTATAATCTCATTTGCCTACCTGTTCGCGTTCATATTCATTTTTATCAATCTGGCAATGCTGATGATCAGGCGCCCGGAAGTCAGAGGGTACACTAATCTGAATTTCCGGCAGAAGCTCCAGATGGCATTTATAGGGATCCTGCTTTTCTCATTCATCCTGATCGGGATTGTCGTCTCTTTTCTCACCATCGGGCAGTACAGGACGAAGCACAGTGAGAACATCAGGGAGAAAATGAACTCTGTTTATCTTGAACTTGATAATAATCTTTCAAATGAGAGATATCTTGCCACAGACTGGAGAAACAGTACCAATTCCTCATTGAATGTACTTCTTATAAGACTGTCAAATATTTTCAATACTGATATTAATCTGTACGATCTGAACGGATTCCTGCTTGCAACGTCACGGCCGGAAATATTTATCCGGGACCTCACCAGCAAAAGGATGAATGATATGGCTATGATAAACATCCAGGATCTTACAAAGAGTGAATACATACAGACTGAGAGAATAGGCAACCTCGAATACCTGTCTGCGTATGTGCCTTTTTACAACACTGAAAATAAAATACTGGCTTATCTGAACCTGCCCTATTTCAGGATGCAGAGTCTCCTTGCCAGGGAAATATCCAACCTTGTGGTTGCTGTTATTAATTTCACACTGCTTCTTATTCTGATCACAATGAGTGTTGCAGTATTCATAAGCGAAAGGCTTACCTCCCCGCTGGCAATGCTGGGTGAAGGACTGGCTTCAGTTGAGCTTGGGAAGAAAAGCGAACATCTTTCATACACTGACCACGATGAGATAGGAGAGCTTGTGAAACAGTATAACAGGATGGTGGATGAGCTTGAGGAAAGCGCTGAAAAGCTTGCCAATTCAGAAAGGGAATATGCATGGAGGGAAATGGCAAAACAAATCGCACATGAGATAAAAAATCCTCTCACCCCTATGAAGCTTAATGTACAGCAGCTGCTTAAATCATGGAAAGACAGAGTACCGGAATTTGAGGATAAGATTGAGGCTTTCTCAAAGAACCAGATCGAACTGATTGATAACCTTTCATCAATAGCATCAGCTTTCTCAGCGTTTGCAAAAATGCCGGGGACCACTCCCGGACTTGTCAACCTGCTTGGACAGATACAGATAACCCTGGAGCTGTTCAGGAATACTGATAACGTGACATTCTGGGTGCAATGGCCTCATGAGAGCAAGGTTTTCATCTATGCCGACAGGGAACAGCTTAATGGTATTTTTTCCAACCTGTTCAAAAACAGCATCCAGGCTATCCCGCAGGAGAGGCAGGGACTTATCAAGGTGTCACTTGAGATGAGAGGCGACAAGGTTGTTGTTGCAGTTGAAGATAACGGATCCGGTATCCCTGAACCTTTGCAGAAAAAGCTCTTTACCCCGAACTTCACAACAAAATCATCAGGCACGGGATTAGGACTTTCAATCGTTAAGAAATATGTCGAAGGAGCAAGAGGGAGGGTATGGTTTAAATCTGAAGCAGATAAAGGGACAACATTCTTTATTGAATTCCCGCTTATGTACACGGTTGAGAAACCCGGAGAATCTACCCCGGTCTAACCAGATCAGTTGAAAAATTCAATTATTTAATTATATTAGCGGTTCTTATCAGTCTTTAATGAAGGGAAGTTATACTGTCAATGTTAAGTGGTTAGTATTAAGTTTGTTAGTAATAGCAGGTTTCACTGAACCTTTATATTCCCAGACCAAAATAAGCGGTATTGTAAACCAGTATGCCAGGGTGAATTCCATCGGAACCGATTTTGTAATTATTGATGATGAAACACAGTTTGCCCGGTTCGCACCGGGAGATACCGTGCTGCTTATGCAGATGAAAGGAG
>CAYWEQ010000004.1:14221-44641 GCA_964457185.1 uncultured Rikenellaceae bacterium | reverse complement strand
GGTGCAAAAATAAGCCCAAAATTCATATTCACAAAATTTTGGTTTTGTTTTCTCATACTATCATCCAATTACTATCTTTGAACGTTTAAAAATTATGCCTCTACTGACAATTTTCAGTGGAATCAATTGTTTGAAGCAGAATCAGGGAAATTTTATCGATCAGGATTGAAAAAACTCAAATTCATTGACAATATCTCAGGTCTTCAGATTTTTCAGCTGTTGAAATTCACTATTTTCCTGATCATAAGCATTGTATTTACCAAAAGCCATCTTTCACGTGCCGAAATAGGAAAGTGGGAAATGTTCCTCTTCATCGCGGGACTGATCAGCTTTTTCTGGGTTACAGGCATCATTCAATCACTGCTTCCTCTTTACCACCGGAATAAAACATACAGAAAAATAGGCGATAACGGGACCGGAAAATCACCTGAAATATTCAATACATTCCTGTTGTTGAGTATCTTCAGCCTGCTTTTCTTTATTCTTGGACATTCAATAAAGGGCAGTTTTTCAGTATTCCATTTCAGCGGGAACGTCCCGTACCTTAATTTACTGCTCCTTTATATGCTTTTAAGCAGTCCGGTATGCCTTATTGAGTATATCTATCTTCTGAATAACAGGGCACACCGGATTCTTCAGTATGGGATTTACACCTTCACTGCCCAGCTTTTATTTGTTCTTATACCTGTACTTCTTGGAAAGGACATCATATGGTCAGTTTACGGATTGCTGCTCATCACAGGTGCAAGGTGGATATGGCTGCTGATCCTGTTGAGGAGATACAGCGAAATGGAAGTCTCATGGAAATTCATGAAGGAGCATCTCTACCTGGCAACTCCATTGATCCTTACTACACTTATATCAGGATCTGCCCAGTATATTGACGGAGTGATAGTGTCAGCTGTATACCGGGATCCGGCATGGTTTGCATGGTTCCGTTATGGTGCCAAGGAATTCCCGCTTGCATTACTGCTGGCGAACGGTCTCAGCAGTGCCATGCTGCCTGAATTTTCCACGCGGTCAAGGATGAAGGAATCACTCGAAAAGATCAAGATTAAGTCAAAAAGACTGATACATTTTTTATTCCCCGTTACAATGGTGATAATGCTCTTTGCACGGTGGTTCTATCCCCGCATCTTCAACCCTGACTTTCAGAAAAGCGCTGACGTTTTTCTTGTATATACCCTGCTGGTAATTCCACGATTGATCTTTCCTCAAACAATCCTGGTCGGGAGGAAGAAAACACATATTACACTCATAGCCGCCATCCTGGAACTTGCACTTAACATTCCTTTGAGCCTGTTAATGATCAAAATGGGATACAATTTAGTCGGAGTTGCTCTTGCAACTTTTGTTGTATACATGATAAGTAAAGTGTATCTCGTAGGATACATCTGGATTAAGATGAAAATAAAGCCCGCTGAATATATACCTTTGAAAATATACTCTGTATATTCCCTGCTCTTATCAGTTCTCTTTGTCCTTATCGATCACAGAATAATAGATATTCAATAGAGTGCAACCGGCTTCCGGCTCCCTATAATTATCGGGATGGCTTTCGGAAGAAAATCTGTATCTTTGTGTTACAGTTCAGAGAATGTGATGATTAGATATTGATAATCAGATATTTAATATCATGAAAACAGTCGAAGTCATAACCTCTCGTGACAGACAGGAATTTCATAATTTCCCTAAAAGATTGTATAGGGATGACACGGACTGGGTCTGCCCGCTGGATTCAATGGTTGAAGGTTACTTTGATCCGGAAAGGAATCATTCCTTTAAACATGGAGAAGCTGTACGCTGGATCCTTAAGGATGATTCCGGTAAAACCATAGGACGTGTTGCGGCATTTATCGATAGGATAAGATCAGCTGCTAGCAGGCAGCCCACAGGAGGTATGGGGTTTTTCGAAGTCGTTGACAGCAGGGAGGCAGCATTCCGCCTCTTTGATACAGCAAAAGAGTGGCTCGCATCACGTGGAATGGAAGCGATGGACGGACCTGTCAATTTCGGTGAGAATGACAATTACTGGGGACTCCTGATTGACGGATTCATGCAGCAGGGATTTGGAATGCCGTATAATAAGAAGTATTACAGGGATTATTTTGAAGCTTATGGATTTCGTAATTACTTCGAACAATATTCCTGCCACAGAACTGTAAGAGGAGCTGGCAACAAGATTGAAACCTTTCCTGAACGCCTTATGAAAATAGCCGAATGGCTCTCCAAAAGGCAGGGATACTCCTTCAGGCATTTTGAGGTACGTAACAGCACGAAATACATTAACGATGTCTGTACAATTTATAATTCCACATGGACATATCTGAAGGAAGATTTTACACCGCTTGAACCGGTCATTCTCGAAGAATCTCTCGGAAGGTCAAAGCCATTCCTTGATGAAGAATTGATCTGGTTTGCATATTTCAATGACAAGCCTATCGGATTTTTTGTTTTGCTTCCTGACCTGAACCAGATACTGAAACACCTGAACGGCAAAATGACCCCGTGGAATATGCTCAAATTCTATTACTTGAAAATGACCAACAAAATAACACGTGTAAGAGCAATAATTGGAGGAGTTGAATATTCCCATCAGAACACAGGCGTTGAATCAGCTATTTTTTACCAGCTGTATCAGGTGTTCAAAAGGAAAAAATGGCTGAAGGAAATGGAACTATCCTGGGTAGGTGACTATAATCCGAAAATGCTTGCTATTTATGAGGCACTTGGAGCAAAGAAGGCAAAAGTGCATGCTACATTCAGGTATATGATCAACGAGAAGGCGAAATTTATGAGATATATTGATGAAATTGCTGAAAAACAGGAAATTAATACAGGAAAGATAAAGGATAATAACCTTCAGTCTTAATAAATTCAGAATTACGTTTGTAAATTAAAATTTGTTCATTAATTTTGCAGTCCCTGAATAAAAACATTTTTCACAGGGAAATACTTAAAACAGAAAGCAATGAAACAGGGAATACATCCGGAAAATTACAGGTTGGTGGTATTTCAGGATATGTCAAATGGATACTCTTTTATAAGTAAATCAACAGCCCCGTCAAAGGAGAACATAAAATGGGAAGATGGTAATGAGTATCCTCTTATCAAGCTTGAAATATCAAATACATCACATCCTTTCTATACAGGTAAAATGAAGCTTGTCGATACAGCCGGAAGGGTTGATAAGTTCATGAACCGCTACAAGGATCATGTAGGAAAAAAGAAGGAAAAAGAAAAAGAAAAGTAAAAAAGATCTGATACTGAAAAGGGGCTTTGGAAAGAGCCCCTTTTTATTGTTACATGTGATTAGAGGGAGGTATATGAGTACATTGGACTTCAATGAAACCACGGAACAGTTAAACGGATCCAAGTTCTGGAACAATCCTTGTATATCCCCCATCAACCTTAATAATTAAAATATTCAGTAACTTTGCCACTCCCGGGAGAAAAGAAAAGTGGAAGGAACAGATGGAAAAGAAATACAGACGACCGATCAATGAGTTTCTGCTCCCTGATATGCTTGACGGAGAAGGAGATATAATTCCTATTATTGCTGACGGGGATGATCATGACCTTGAGGATGTTGAAGTACCTGAGACAATACCCATTCTGTCACTTCGCAATACGGTGCTTTTCCCGGGAGTAGTTCTGCCAATATCAATTGGAAGGCCACGCTCTATTCAGCTTATAAAGGATGCATACAGAAATGACAGAATTGTAGGCACCGTGGCTCAAAAGGACCCTGACATAGAAAATCCCGGATTTAATGAGCTCCATCCGGTCGGCACGATAGGACAGATAGTCAAGCTGCTTGAAATGCCCGATGGTTCAACAACGGCAATCATTCAGGGACGCAAAAGAATGATCCTCGGAACATTAGTTTCCGATAATCCTTATTTCATTGCAAGTGTAAGGACTATTCCGGAAGTGAAACCGGAGCCGTTAAGCAAGGACTTTGATGCCATTGTCGGTTCATTAAAGGATCTTTCCCTTAAGATAATCAAGATAAACCCCAATATAAGCCCGGAAGCTTCATTTGCCATAAAGAATATAGAGAACAACACATACCTTATTAATTTCATTTGTTCCAATACTGATATCAAGGTACAGGATAAGCAAAAACTTCTGGAGATCAATAGCATACGCGACAGGGGATTAATGTTGCTCGAATTCCTGGTACAGGAGATCCAGGTGCTGGAGCTTAAAAATGAACTTCAGTCAAAGGTAAAAAGCGACCTGGATCAGCAGCAGAGGGAGTTTCTGCTTCATCAGCAGATGAAAACGATCCAGAACGAACTTGGAGGCAATCCTCTGGAGAAAGAGATAGAAGATTACAGGGCGAAGGGTGAATCAAAAAAATGGACTGCAGAAGTCAAAAAAACCTTTGACAAGGAACTTGATAAGCTGCACCGCCTGAATCCTGCAGCTGCCGAATACTCGGTCCAGGTGAATTATATCCAGACGCTGCTGGATCTGCCATGGGGAGAATATACACAGGACAATCTGGATCTTGTAAACGCACGGAAAGTGCTTGATGACGACCACTTTGGACTTGATGAGGTAAAGGAAAGGATACTGGAGCACCTGGCTGTACTTAAACTGAAAGGCGACCTGAAGTCTCCTATCCTGTGTCTCTACGGGCCTCCGGGTGTAGGAAAAACATCTCTTGGGAAATCGGTCGCAAAAGCCCTCGGAAGGAAATATGTCAGAATGTCACTCGGAGGCCTGCATGATGAGGCCGAAATCAGGGGACACCGCAAAACTTATATAGGCGCCATGCCGGGGCGAATAGTCCAGAATCTCAAGAGAACCGGATCCTCAAATCCTGTGTTTATCCTTGATGAGATAGATAAGGTTGGCCAGGATTTCAGAGGAGATCCATCTGCAGCTTTGCTTGAAGTCCTTGATCCTGAGCAAAACAGCTCTTTCTTCGACAACTTCCTGGAAATGGAATATGATCTGTCAAAAGTATTGTTCATTGCTACAGCCAACACTCTCTCTACAGTTAATCCGGCTCTTCGCGACAGGATGGAAACTATTGAGATAACAGGATACCTGGTAGAGGAGAAAATTGAAATAGCACAACAGCATTTGCTTCCAAAACAGCTTGAAAATCATGGTGTTAGGTCTAAACAGCTGAAAATCAGCAATACCATAATGGAAAAGCTAATCGAAAAATATACCCGGGAATCAGGTGTGAGGGAACTCGAAAAGCGTCTGGCAAAAATAGTCAGAGTGACAGCAAAGAATATTGCTTTGGGAGCCAGATACAATACTTCACTGTCTGAAAAGGTAATGATGATGACACTGGGGCCTCCGAAGTATATCCGTGATATTTATTCCGGCAACGACCAGGCTGGAGTTGTTACCGGGCTGGCCTGGACTGCTGCAGGAGGAGAAATACTGTTTGTGGAGACAAGCATCAGCAGGGGATCAGGTAAGCTGACACTTACGGGCAACCTGGGGGAGGTGATGAAAGAATCTGCAGTTATCGCCCTTGAATACCTGAAAGCAAATGCAGCCTTATTGAATCTCCCGGATAGTTTCTCTGATAAATGGAATATCCATATCCATGTTCCTGAAGGCGCCATCCCGAAGGACGGACCATCAGCAGGCATCACTATGGCTGCTTCCATAGCATCTGCCTTCACTCAGAGAAAGGTTAAAAAGTACCTGGCCATGACAGGCGAGATAACCTTGAGAGGAAAAGTATTGCCGGTCGGTGGGATTAAGGAAAAGATCCTTGCAGCAAAACGGGCCAGCATTAAGGAAATAATCCTGTCAGAAGAGAACAGGAAAGATGTCGAGGATATTAAAGATGTGTATATCAGAGGATTAAAGTTTCATTACGTCGAAACTATAATGGGTGTACTTGAGCTTACCCTTCTGAAACAAAAAGTCAGGAATCCCAAAAGAATTACATTCGAATGAAATACCTGAAAGCATGTATTTAATACCTGCCAGATTTTTTAAAAACAAATGCGCATGAACAAAATTGCAGTTTTCCCCGGGTCATTTGATCCTTTCACTATAGGACATGAGGCTATTGTTAAACGGGCTCTCAGCCTTTTTGACGAGATAATCATCGCTGTTGGTGCAAACGCACTCAAGAAAAGCTACTATTCACTGACCACCAGAAAAGAGATGATAGCACAGGTTTTCAGAAATGAACCCCGTGTGAAGGTCGACCACTATGAGGGACTAACTGTTGATTATTGCAGGGTACATGGAGCAAAATACATTCTCCGCGGCCTGAGGACTGCTGCTGACTTTGAGTTTGAAAGAGCAATTGCCCAGGTAAACAGAGAAATGGCACAGAATGTTGAATCTGTATTCCTGCTGACAGTGCCTGAGCACTCTCATGTAAATTCGACTATTATTCGAGATATTATACGAAGCGGTGGTGATGCCTCAAAATTTGTTCCGGCATCAATAAATCTGAAGGATTTCAAGGGAGAAGAATAGTCAGGTTTTAAAGATCGAGGTATTTATCATGTCCATCAGCGACAGCCAGGCAGTACTTTTTATTTTACTTATGTCCTCGGGAAGAAGCCATTCAATCCTCGTAATACCTTCCTTTAATTGTGGTTCTGTAACCATTACACCGTCATAGTTCATAAGGAACCATGAGGTTTTCTTGAGATATGAAATCTCTTCCCATGTATATGTATGGTAACTTGGCAGCAGAGGCTTCACAATATAGTGGCCTGTTATCCCGCACTCTTCCTTAACCTCTCTCAGTGCGCATGTCTCAGGCTCTTCACCCTGCTCAATATGCCCCTTGGGAAGATCAAGCTTTCCCTTTTTCTCAATGAAAAGATACCTCCCGGAAGGGTGCTTTACAAGTCCTCCTGCAGCTCCCACCTCAGTGAAATAGATCCTGAAAATCTTCCAGATGTGCTTAATGTCGGGTCCGTAAATATTTATTGCATGGATTTTTGTATCTGCCTGAAAATCAGATATAATTTTATAAAGTTCATTGGTATCATAGAATTTATGGAATAAGCCGTATTTTTGTAACCGGTCAGGTTCAGGGCTTATAAGTATGAATCTGTTTTCGAAATGAACTTTATACATTTTTTATGGAAAATAGCGCAATAAAAATAGCTGAATATCTTTTACAAATTAAAGCAATTAAATTGCAACCGTCAAATCCTTTTACCTGGGCTTCAGGATGGAAATCCCCCATTTATTGTGATAACCGCAAGACTCTGTCATTTCCTGAGGTCAGATCCTATATCCGGGATTCTTTTGTATCACTGGTGAGCAGGCTTTATCCGTCTGCCGGACTTATAGCGGGCGTTGCAACCGGTGCTATATCACACGGTGCACTGGTTGCCGACAAAATGGGACTTCCCTTTATTTATGTAAGGTCAGGTGCGAAGGAGCATGGGCTTGGAAACCAGATCGAGGGATATTTTGAAAAAGGACAGAAAGCTGTTGTTATTGAGGATCTTATATCAACAGGAGGAAGCAGTCTTAATGCTGTTAAGGCACTGAGAGATGCGGACTGCGAAGTCCTGGGAATGACAGCGATTTTTACTTACGAGTTTAAAAAAGCATCCGATGCATTTAAAACTGAAAACTGCAGTCTTGATACCTTATGCAACTATTCTGTTCTTATCGATACAGCCCTGAAGACCGGGTACATAACTCCCGGGGATGTTGAAACACTGAAAAAATGGAGGGTAGATCCATCGGTTTGGAGTGTTTGACTATAATTATAAATCATGAGTGAAGCATCAATCTATAAAAGCAGGAGCGCAAGGCTCACCTGCAGCGCAGAGGAATTTTATGATTTTGTGACTGATGTCAGGAATTTTGAAAGATTCATTTCTGCTGATACCTTCAGCAACCTTAAAACTGAAAAGAGTTCTCTCAACTTCCAGGTAAATGTACTGGGAACAGTCAATCTCAGCATTACAGAGAGAACTATGTATAATAAAGTTGTTTATAAAGGTGAAACCCGGCAGGTTAAAGATTTTTTCCTTATTATGGATATTATGAATTCTGGCGCCACGGATACAGATGTTACTGTGACACTTCAGGCTGACCTGAATCCAATGCTTAAGATACTGGCTGACTCACCGGTAAAGAGATTTCTGGAAACACTGGTAGAAGAGATGGAAAAATTTAAAGGGTGGAGAGATACTAAAGCAAGAAGTCAACCTCTTTGAAGGAAAACCTGCTGGTCTTCCTGTTTTCTTCCGTGATACTGAGAATACCCGAAACTGAAACATCTGTTATCCTGCCTGTAAAAGTTCTTTTTCCAGCCTTGTATTTATGCTGTTCATTGAACCTGTAAAGACGGCTGACATACTCATTCCTGATGCTATTCCTGTCACCATAAAGAAGCAATTTATATCTTTTGTCAAGATCAGAAAGCAGGTCATTTAGACAAATATTCCTGCTATATTCTTTTTGTGTCAGCATTTTGAGAGACACAGGATTTCGTATTTCATCGGGGAATTCTTCCTGGTTGATGTTAAGTCCTATCCCGGCGACAGTATTCTCAATTGAATCACCCATAATTGAGTTTTCAATAAGGACACCTGCTATTTTGTCATCTTTTACATAAATGTCATTGGGCCATTTTACTTTGCTTCCCGGAAGGTGTCGGTCAATAAAATCACAGATTCCCAGTGATATGGTCATTGAAATCAGGAATTGTTCATGTGGTTTTACTGATCCCGGATACAGTATAACACTGATCAGCAGGTTCCTGCCCTTTTCACTTTCCCATCTGTTGCCAGGCTGGCCTCTGCCGGCGGTCTGAAAATCGGAATGAACAACCGTTCCTTCCGGGATGTCATTTTTCTTCAGCAGCTCAGATGCCTGTTTATTTGTTGATGTCAGGTTTTCACAGAAAACGAGATTTGACCCTATGATCATGATTTCTAAGATATTGGCTGCTATATTTTTCTTTTCTTATCCATTCCTTCCATGTTGGCACTGAAATTGCAAATATGGAAGTCTATGACAAAAATACAGATAAAAGTTTGTACTTTTGCCACTTGATGTATAACTGAAAATTATTGATGAAGCAAGGATCCGATGGAACTAAAGTTCTTTTAGGAAGTGTGACGAAAGGAATTTTTGAAAAAAAGGGGCATGATGTTCTGAAAATCGATTTACGCAATCTTGAAAACAGAATAGCCGATTATTTTGTTATATGTCATGGTTCTTCAACTACACAGGTTGACTCTATATGCGACTCAGTTGAAGATACCGTAAAAAAAATTGCAGGAGAAAGGCCATTGCATATTGAAGGGCTTGACAATTGTTTCTGGGTTCTCCTTGATTACGGAAATGTGGTGGTGCACATTTTCCTTGAAGAATACAGGAATTTTTACAGTCTTGAATCGCTTTGGGCAGATGCTGCAATAGAAGCAATGGAAGACAAAAAAAAGTAAGTTATAATCTATGGCTGATAAAACAAATAAAACCACACCGGACAGGAATGATAAAAATGCCAGGCAGCGTTTTAATACCAACTGGATTTTTGCCATCCTGGCTGTTGCTATAATCCTTTTTGAGATCATCTTCAGCGGTAAGTCAGTACAGAAAGCCACTACCAGCATGATCAAGGACATGTTCATTAATCATGATATTGAAAAACTGATCGTGGTTAATAAGGATCAGGCTGAAATATTTCTTACCAGGGCAGCGATTGAATCAGGAAGATACCCCGATCTGCCAAAGAGCGGAAGAGGAATAGGTTTTCAGGCCCCGAAACCAAGTTATACGTACAACATTGGAGATATCAGCAATTTTGAACCTTCAATCCTTGAAACCCAGAAGAATGCAGGATATTCAGAAAAAGATATTATTTATCCTGAATATGTTACCCGGAAGAACTATTTCACAGATGTACTCTCCTGGCTTCTTTTCCCTGCCCTGCTGATCATTTTCTGGCTCTTTTTCATGAGAAGGATGGCCGGCGGCGGAGCAGGAGGAGGCGGAGGTATTTTCAGCGTTGGCAAATCAAGGGCCCAGATCTTCGACAAGGAATCAAATGTAAAAATAAACTTCAGTGATGTGGCCGGCCTTGAAGAGGCAAAGACCGAAGTGATGGAGATCGTTGATTTTCTCAAAAATCCAAAAAAATATACTCAGCTGGGAGGCAAAATACCTAAAGGTGCTTTGCTTATTGGACCTCCTGGAACAGGAAAGACCCTTCTGGCAAAAGCAGTCGCAGGAGAGGCTAATGTTCCGTTCTTTTCACTTTCAGGTTCCGATTTCGTTGAGATGTTTGTCGGGGTAGGAGCTTCCAGGGTAAGGGATCTCTTTAAACAGGCAAAGGAGAAGGCTCCATGTATAGTCTTCATCGACGAGATAGATGCAGTCGGCAGAGCAAGGGGGAAAAATGTCAATTTCGGTTCGAACGACGAACGCGAAAACACCCTCAACCAGCTCCTTACGGAAATGGATGGATTCGGGACAAACATAGGTGTGATCATACTGGCAGCAACCAACAGGGCTGACATACTTGACAGGGCACTGCTGCGTGCCGGACGGTTCGACCGCCAGATACACGTAGAACTGCCCGACCTGACCGAAAGAGAAGCAATATTCAAGGTTCATCTTCGTCCGATAAAGCTCGCTAAGAATTTTGACGTCGTGTTCCTGGCAAAACAGACTCCGGGATTCTCAGGAGCAGATATAGCAAATGTTTGCAACGAATCAGCACTTATCGCGGCAAGGAAAAACAAAACCGTTGTTGAAAAACAGGATTTTCTTGATGCAATTGACAGGATCGTTGGCGGACTTGAGAGAAAAAATAAGATCATATCTCTCGAAGAGAAAAGGACAATAGCCTATCATGAAGCCGGCCATGCTACCGTAAGCTGGCTTCTTGAGCATGCAAGTCCTCTGCTGAAGGTAACCATTATTCCCAGGGGAAGAGCCCTTGGAGCCGCATGGTACCTTCCTGAAGAGAGGCAGATAACAACACGCGAACAGCTTCTCGATGAATTGGCATATGCCCTGGGCGGAAGAGCTTCAGAGGAATTGACTTTCGGAAGGATTTCAACAGGCGCCCTGAGCGACCTTGAAAAGATCACAAAGCAGGCATATGCAATGGTGTCATTCTTCGGGATGAGCGATAAAGTGGGAAATGTAAGCTTTTATGATTCTTCAGGGCAGAATGACTTTGGTTTTACAAAGCCATACAGTGAGAAAACTGCAGAAATCATAGACCAGGAAGTCAAAGACATTATAGATGAATCCTACGAGAGAGCCAAGATTGTGCTTAAAGGCAATATGAAAGGGCTTGTTGAACTTGCTGAACTGCTTCTTGAAAAAGAAGTCATTTTCAGCGAGGACCTGGAACGCATCTTTGGAAAGAGAAAAG
Organism: uncultured Rikenellaceae bacterium; assembly: GCA_964457185.1. GTDB lineage: Bacteria > Bacteroidota > Bacteroidia > Bacteroidales > VadinHA17 > LD21. Next base: position 33,282 of record CAYWEQ010000004.1, on the reverse strand, counting down.
CTGAACTGATAAAGCAGGAAAAAGAGGCTCAGAACAAAATCACAGCAGAAAATAAAAAGAATGAAGAGGATGCCGGATCATTGAAAGAAAAAGGGAAGAAAAAAAAGGATTCAGCCTCCCCAAAGTCAAAACATAAGGAATAAACTCTTTCATCTTGAATAATTTCTTCAGACGGACTTTGACCGGTGCATGGATAGTGATATTCATACTGGGAGGATTCTGGCTTCATCCCGTTTCTTTTTTTCTTACAGGACTGATAGTACTGGCAGGATCCCAGTATGAATATTATGTCATGATACGGAACACGGGAATCAGACCCCAGATGATCCCCGGAATGATAACTGGTTCATCAGCCTATATTGTATCAACTCTGATTGCTTCAGGAAAGATCCAGATGAAATATCTCGTGCTGTTAGTGCCTCTGATAGTTGTCATAATGATAACCGAGCTCTATAGAAAGGAAAAAAAACCGTTTGATTCGCTTGCACATACATTCTTTTCAATTCTCTATACAGCACTTCCTTTTTCATTATTCCCCTTTTCAGCATTCGGACATACGGGTCTTGATTCATTGCTTCCACACAAACTGGAGATGTTTTCACCTGGAATAATTGTCGGATTCCTGATCCTTCTCTGGACCAATGATACAGGTGCTTACCTTACAGGAATTTCATTCGGGCGTCACCGGCTGATGGAAAGAATTTCACCCAAAAAATCATGGGAAGGATTCTTCGGAGGATTGATCTTAACAGTAATAATAGCCTGGCTTCTTTCGGGATGGCTGGGTGTGGTTGATAAGACAGGATGGATCATTATTTCTATAATAATTTCAATATCAGGCACATACGGCGACCTGATTGAGTCAATGCTGAAGCGGAGTATTGGTGTAAAAGATTCCGGGACCATAATGCCGGGGCACGGAGGATTTCTTGACCGGTTTGACAGTGCAATAATATCATTCCCGCTGGTGTTTCTTTTTATTACACTTTTTGGATGATTCGCATGACTTGATTAGTTTTGTGAAAATTTTGATAGAATGGGTATTCACAAGGAAGGATATAAGATTTTGATTTACGGTTTTATTATCCTGCTGGTTATGAACCTGCTGGTAAACATTCTTATTACTGACCAGTTCCTTGTGAAATGGCTTTTTCTGGCATTCTCCCTGATTGTTTATGTTTTTGTTCTCTTTTTCTTCAGGTTGCCTGTCAGGGAGCTCGAACCTGATCCCGGCCTTATATACGCGCCGGCTGACGGAAAGGTGGTTGTAATTGAAGAAGCAGAGGAAGAGGAATATTTCAAGGATCTCCGTCTTCAGATCTCAATTTTTATGTCTCCCTTTAACGTGCACATTAACAGGTATCCTGTTTCGGGACAGATTAAATATGTAGGATACCACCCCGGCAACTATATGGTTGCCTGGCATCCCAAATCCTCGGAACTGAACGAAAGAAGTACCATTGTCATACAAACAGAAACAGGGACTGAAATACTTGTAAGGCAGATTGCAGGTGCAGTTGCAAGAAGGATAGTTACATATGCGAAGGAAGACCAGTATGTCAGGCAGGGTGATGAATTGGGATTCATAAAGTTCGGATCAAGAGTTGACATTTTTCTTCCTGTGGGTACTGAAATAGAAATACCGATCCTTCAACAGGTAAAGGCAAACAAGAGTATAATTGCCAGGATCTGAAATCAGAAAAGAATGAGAAAAAACGACGACCTAATCATCAATATCACAGATGATGTAAAATGGATAGGCATCCTTGATTATGATATCAAGACATTTGATATTGTAATGACCACGGAATACGGAACCACATATAATTCATATCTCATCAATGCTGAAAAAAAGGCGCTGATTGAAGTTGCCAAGGAAAAATTCAGCGATACCTATTTCAACAAGCTAAGATCAGTTACTGATCCCCGGGATATCAGCTATATAATCCTTGACCACACAGAACCCGATCATTCGGGAAGCCTTAAGCTTCTGCTTGAAATTGCACCTTCAGCAACCGTTGTAGGGAGCGGGAATGCAATAAGATACCTTGAAGATATTACAAATGTGCCTTTCAGGTCGCTGGTGGTAAAGGACGGTGATACTCTTGATCTTGGTAACAAGACACTGCAGTTCATTGCTGCCCCGAACCTTCACTGGCCAGATTCAATCTATACTTACCTTATTGAAGACAGGATACTGTTTACATGTGATTCATTCGGGGCCCATTATTGCTCTTATGATATGAGCGATGATCTTAATAAAGATTACCTTGAAGCTTTAAAATACTATTTTGATGTCATCCTGAAGCCGTTCAGCAGGTTCATGATCAAGGCAATCGACAGGATAAGACCTCTCGAGATTAATTGCATATGTCCGGGCCACGGCCCGATTCTCAGGCTAAACAGGAACGAAATTGTAAATCTTACAGAAAAATATGCCAGGGAATATATTGATATAACAACATCAGGGGCAAAGCGGCATATACTGATTGCATATGTTTCTGCTTATGGATTCACTAAAGAGGCTGCCGAACATATCATATCAGGTATAAGGGGAACATCTGATTTTAACATTGATATTGCCGATATTGAAAATATTGATCTTGCTGAACTTGATGCTAAGATTGCTGCGAATGATGCCATTATCATTGGCTCTCCGACGATCAACCAGAATACACTTCTTCCAGTTTATAAAATGTTTGCCCTGATCAATCCAATAAGAGATAAAGGGAAGCTTGCCGGAGCATTCGGATCGTATGGCTGGAGCGGTGAAGCTTCCAGAATAATCCTTGAGGTATTAAAGAATCTGAAACTGAAGGTTTTTGATGAAGGATCTTCTTTTAAATTCAGACCTTCAGGATCTAAAGAGGAGGCCCTTAAAGAATTCGGGCGAAAGTTTGCATTGAAATTTGAAGAGGAGTGTGCACAAAAAGAAAGAGGCTGATTTTTCAGCCTCTTTCTTTTCAACCATTCCTTTCCCCGTTATGAAATCTTGATCTGCCTGGTTATCTTGTTCTTTTCTTCTTCCATCTTTGGAAGTTCAACGTTCAGGATACCATCCTTATAATTTGCACCTATCTTATCCCTGTTGACATTTTCAGGAATATAGAAGCTTCTGCAGAATGATAAGTAGCTGAACTCTTTTCTTTTGTAACCATCTTTTTCTTCTTCTGTTTCATTCTTTGATTCAGATGAGATTGTAAGAACATCCTCATTGATATCGATTTTAAGATCTTTCTTGTCCATGCCCGGAACAGCAAGTTCAAGTATAAAGCTCTTTTCATTTTCCTTGATGTTCACAGCCGGCATTGAACTGGTTCTGCTAGATAATACAGGAAAGTAATCATCGTCAAAAAGATTTGACAAAAACGGGCTGAATGTTCTTCTTGTGATCATTGGTAACATAGCTTTGTCCTCCATTATTTTAAGTTTAACATTTTTGATTTTTGTAATCTCATATAGTCAAGTTCTGTTCCAAACCTGATAATATGACAATATGACATATTATGTCAGAAACACACTGCCATAATGACAGTGTATGTAATTACAAAAATTTAATTTAGGTTTGTAACAGGGAAAGCCCGTGATATGAAGAATATTTTAAGAAATATACTGATTTTTCTGGCAATACTACTGCTTCTTGCCGGTGCCTGGTATTTCCGCAATATTGTAGTATACATATTGGTTTCGGGTGTTTTGTCAATTATGGGTCGTCCTCTTGTCGACATCTTCTGTAAGTTAAGGATAAAAAAATGGGCGCTGCCTCGTGCGCTTGGCGCCCTGCTGACTCTGCTTATCATCTGGGGTGTTATTGTGCTGTTTTTCATGATTTTTGTTCCCATTGTGACCCATCAGATAAACTATTTTTCAACTATTGACAGCGAAAAGATCGTTCAGCTCATAGAGACACCGATAAATAAAATCGAAAATATTTTCCGGTCATTTAACAGCAAAATTGCTGAAGATCTGTCACTTAAGGATTATTTTACAAGCAAGGTATCACAGATTCTCAGTATTGATATGATACAGGATTTCCTTGGATCTGTAATAAGCACAGTCGGCAATCTCCTGGTTGCAATTTTCTCAATCTCCTTCATCACATTCTTTTTCCTGAAGGACCAGCATCTCTTCTTTGAGTCAATTCTTATGTGGGTTCCTGATAAATACACTGAAAACTTCACAAGAGCTCTTTATTCAATTAAGAACCTGCTTACGAGGTATTTTATCGGGATCATGATCCAGAGCTTCTGTATAATGATAATGGTAGATATTGGTATGACAATCGCCGGAATTGATTTTCAGCAGGCTCTTGTAATGGGACTAATTGCCGGTATCCTGAACGTCATCCCGTATGTGGGACCGTGGCTTGGATTCTTTGTTTCTGTCACTATGGGAGTGGCATCTCATATAACACAGGATTTTGCAACAGTTGTAAGTCCTCTGGTATTCTATATGACACTCGTCATTGTGATCACTCAGATCACAGATAATATTGTATTTCAGCCAGTTATATTCTCTAATAGTGTCAGATCGCACCCTCTTGAGATTTTTATAGTGGTGCTGGCCGCAGGATTTGCAGCAGGGATACCGGGAATGATCCTGGGAATTCCAACCTACACTGTCATCAGGGTCTTTGCCAGGGAATTCTTCAACAACTTCAAGGCGGTCCAGAAGATCACTTCCGGACTCTCGCCCGAAAACATCGTCAAACATCATCATGGACCGTTTGATAGTATTATAAAAGACAAGGACGGGACTGAAGTTCCTGAAAAACCTGAAAAACAGAAAAAACATAACAAACCTGAAAAATCAGAATCATAAACGGCTCATATTAAATAAGATAACCATAACTATGCTACTGCCTGTCTGATGAAACCTCTTCTTCCGTTTGCAGCGAAAGTATTCCGTTTCTATTATGACGGATTCAGCAATATGTCATCATGGGGGAAGCGTGTCTGGATCATTATCCTTATTAAACTCTTCATTATTTTCGTTATTCTTAAAGTATTCTTTTTCCCTGATATTCTTAAAAGGGAATATAACACCGATGAACAGAGAAGCGAATATATCCTTGATCAGCTAACAAAATCATCCGAGACATATGATTGAAAATGCAGATGTAGCTCTTACAGACTGGTCGCGAGCCCAGTTTGCCCTTACAGCGATGTACCACTGGATCTTTGTGCCGCTTACACTTGGACTGTCATTCATCATTGCTATGATGGAGACTGTTTATGTCCGTACTGGAAAGGAAGAATGGAAAAGGTTAACCAGGTTCTGGATGACTCTTTTCGGGATAAACTTTGCTATCGGAGTGGCCACGGGTATAATCCTCGAATTTGAATTTGGCACCAACTGGTCAAATTATTCATGGTTTGTGGGGGATATTTTCGGAGCCCCGCTTGCAATAGAAGGTATCCTGGCATTCTTCCTCGAGTCGACCTTTATTGCAGTGATGTTTTTCGGATGGAACAAGGTGGGAAAAAAATTCCACCTGGCTTCTTCCTGGCTGGTGGCTATCGGCGCCAACCTGTCAGCCCTGTGGATACTTGTTGCAAACGCCTGGATGCAAAATCCGGTCGGCATGGTATTCAATCCTGATACTGCCCGCAACGAATTGGTGAATTTCCGGGCCGTCCTCTTTAATCCTGTTGCCGTTGATAAATTCCTTCATACTGTTTCATCAGGATTTCTGCTTGCCTCCCTGTTCGTACTTGGTGTAAGCTCCTGGTTCCTCCTGAAAAAGAGAGAAGAATGGTTCGCCAAAAGAAGCATACTCATTGCCGGGATATTCGGACTGTTATCATCACTGCTGGTTGTATTTTCGGGAGATACCTCAGCAAGGACCATTGCTGAGGTTCAACCAGTAAAATTCGCTGCTTTTGAAGCCCATTACTTTGGAAAACAAAATGCCGGCCTGGTCACTTTCGGTCTTCTGAAAGACTCTGAAAAAGAGTCAGGTACAATGGATGTGAAAGATTTTGCCTTACGGATTGAAATACCCGGATTGCTTTCATTAATGACCGGAGGTAACAAGGAAGCATTTGTCCCGGGAATCAAAGATCTTGTCTACGGACTTCCCGACAGTACAATCATTGCCGTGACTGAAAAGATGAGAAGGGGCAGAATTGCAAGGGATCTCTTATATGATTTCAGGGAAGCCAAAAAGCAAAATGACAATATTCAGGCAGAAACAATAAGGAAAACATTCCAGGACAAGGATTTCGTTAATAACTATTTCAGGTATTTCGGGTATGCTTTTCTTGACAGGCCTGAGGATGTGATCCCGAATGTACCGGTGGCGTTCTATACCTTTCATCTTATGGTAATGCTGGGATTTCTGTTTGTCCTTATCTGCTGTATTGCTGTCTTCCTTGTGCTGAAAGGAACCATATCAAAAAACAGGTGGTTCCTGTGGGTAGCATTGTTTTCAATCCCGCTGGCCTATATAGCCAGTGAATCAGGATGGATCCTTGCTGAAATGGGACGCCAGCCCTGGATAATACAGGACCTGATGCCGGTATCAGCGGCGGTATCACAAATAAGCACCGGGGCGGTTATGACGACATTCATCCTTTTTGCAGTGCTGTTCACCGCACTCCTTATAGCTGAGGTTTCAATAATGATCAGGCAGATCAAAAACGGACCAAAACATTAGGAGGGATAATTATGACAACGATGATATCATATTTTTTTCTGCAATCTTACTGGTGGGTAATAATCTCCCTGCTTGGAAGCCTGCTTGTATTCCTGATGTTTGTCCAGGGCGGTCAGTCCATGATCTTCTCGCTTCCAGATACCGATTCACGTAAAACAATGATAGTAAATGCATTGGGAAGGAAATGGGAATTCACATTTACTACCCTGGTGACATTCGGCGGAGCATTCTTTGCCGCTTTCCCGTTGTTTTATGCTTCAAGCTTCGGAGGAGCCTACTGGGTTTGGATCGCAATTCTATTCAGCTTTATCATCCAGGCAATCGCCTATGAATTCAGGTCAAAACCGGCTAATATACTTGGTAAGAAAACTTTCGATATGTTTCTTTTTCTTAACGGGGCACTTGGGCCTTTCCTTATCGGAACTGCAGTGGGGACCTTCTTTACAGGTTCCCGGTTCAGCCTGAATAACATGTTCAATGTGCAATGGGCTGACGGATGGCATGGTCTGGAAGCCTTAATAAACGGCAGAAACCTTGCACTCGGACTGGCAGTACTCTTCCTGACAAGAGTTAATGGTTTGTTGTATTTAATAAATTCCGTGGATGATAAGGAAATTAATGAAAGGGCAGTAAAAAAGCTGATAATCAATTCAATGTCATTCCTTGTCTTTTTCCTCTTCTTTCTTGTAACACTGCTGGTGTCCGAAGGGTATGCTGCTGACAGCGAAACAGGTCAAATATTGATGGAGAAATATAAGTATCTCCATAATTTCCTGGAAATGCCGGTAGTCCTTGTTTTGTTCCTTGCAGGCGTCATTGCCGTTCTTTACGGCATCGGGGTCACACTCTTTAAAAGCTACAGGAAAGGAATCTGGTTCACGGGTGCAGGTACGATCCTGGTGGTTTTTGCATTGTTTCTGGTCGCAGGATTAAACGGAACTTCATTTTATCCTTCGTCATACCATTTGCCAAGCTCCCTGACGATCCATAATGCATCTTCCAGTGAGTTTACCCTGAAGACCATGATGTATGTTTCATTCATTATTCCTTTTGTTATCGCATATATATGGCATGCGTGGAAGGCAATAAACAGGAAGAGAATCACAGAGGATGAAATGAAAGAAGATGGACATGTATATTAGCGTCTACCGTCAACAGACAATTTGACAACCAGACAATCAGTCAACCAGACAAGACTCTCTTACCTGAATAGTGTTGAGATGAGAGAGACAATAATATAAAAAGGTATTATCAGAGGAGCTGCAGCAGGACCAAATATTACAAGGGCTGCAATAATAAGGAGCGCAAGGATATACCGTTCCTCGTTCTCCCTGAACCTCAGATGTGAAAATTTCAAAGAAAGCATAGGTATGCGGGTCACCATCAGCAGGGATAGCAATATAGTAATTACCAGTAAAGCAGCGGTGGATTTTGCAAGATAAGCGATCAGACCGGAATCTGAATAATTCAGCGCAATTACGATCCCGGTAACTGCAAGCGCATTTGCAGGAGTAGGCACTCCTTTGAAGGAGGTGGCCTGTGTTTCATCGGTGTTGAATTTTGCGAGCCGTAAACCTGCACAGACAGGCATGATCACGGGAGAGAGCAAAATCAAAACAGGCAGAAATCCTTCAGCATTGACAATCATCGGCGCTGATAATGAGAGAGATGCCCCAAGGAGCTGGTACAATAATACAGCCGGCGCCACACCGAAACTGACAATATCGGCAAGAGAATCAAGCTCTTTCCCGATAACCGAATATGCTTTCAGGAGCCTTGCCGAGAAACCATCAAGGAAGTCGAATATCATTGCTGCCAGGATTAGCCAGGATGCTGATGCCAGGTCACCATTAAGGGAATAAATTATGGCAAGAAAACCGGCCGCAAGATTCAGGGATGTTATTAAATTGGGGATATGCTTCATTGTTACCTGGTAGTAATCAAATACGGGGAACAAAAATAAGATAATTTTCAGGAAAGGTAGTCAGGGAAAGAATTAATATATTTGAGTAAATGGTAAAAGAATCAATCACATCATTCAGAACAAATTTGAAGGCCGGCCATCTTTTCCTGTTGCTGGTGCTGTTAATCTATTCTCTTGTTATAATTTTTAGTATTGACAAGTGTTATTTTTGGGATAATGTCCAGTTTACATCAAAGGAAGCGCACTGGTATTTTAATAACAATTTTTCGTCGTTTCTTCTACCCGGTTTTTCTGAGAACTCAGAAATTGTCGGCTCCGGTTGTCACCCGCCATTAATGGGTATCATGACTGCTTTTTTATGGAAGATTTTTGGAAAACATTTGTGGGTGTCTCATCTGTTTATTGCTTTCTGGGCAGTGATCCTCGTTTATAATACCGGAAGATTATTGAAATGTATTCTACCCGAAGAAATTGCTGGTTATATTTTACCTGTCATATTACTGGATTCAACGATCCTGGCCCAGATATTCATCGCTTCTCCGGATATTATACTGTTAGCATCATTCATAATATCAGTCAGGGCTGTAATTGAAAAAAGACGATGGCTTCTTGCGACTGCTATATTATTTTTAGTACTGATAAATGGCAGAGGGGCGATGACTGGTGGAATAGTTTTCATCTTCTATATCATCCATCAGAAAATATATGAAAATAAAAAAATAACCGCCAGAATAATATATGAGAGTCTTTTCCCTTTCTTACCTGCTTTTATTCTGGCGGGTTTTTATTATTCATATTATATTATTAGCTATGGATGGTTTTTTAATAATCCCGATTCTCCATGGGCAGCTGCAGGAGAAAGTCCTGAAGGATTTACGGGGATCTTAAAGAACCTGGCTGCTTTCTGTCTGAGGCTGGGTGAGAACGGACGTTTTTTTATTTACCTGCTGGGTTTATTTGCTCTGGCCGGACTTCATAAAAGAAAAAAGCTTAAAGCAGCTTTAAGCAGACTTAACCTTTCTCTTTCATGGATATTTATCCTCCTTTTTGTATTCTTCTTTTATTTTGTTGTTTCAACCACATCAGCAATGACATCTCGTTATTACATGGGAATGTTCGTTATTTTTAATATTCTGGTATTCAGAGTGTTACCCGGGATATTATCAGTAAAGAATATTAGGATTATTTCGATTGCCGCAATTGCTTTTAGTATTACGGGGAACCTCTGGACTTATCCGGATAATATTTCCAAAGCGTGGGATGCGACTCTCGGACATTTGCCTTATTATGAGTTACGGGCAGAATGTCTGGATTATCTGGAGAAAAATGATTATGACTTCACAAAGGTATCAGGTGGCTTTTGTTTCAATCATAACCAGAGGTACACAGATCTGAAAGACAGAGATCTTATTATTTCAGACAGGACAGATAACAGGTATTTCATCTATTCAAACATCTCCAATCTGGAGGATGTTTTGATAACTGAATTGACAGATCCTGAAAAATGGAGTGAAATTAAAACTTTCAGAAAAGGCTTTGTTTTTGTATCAGTATATAAGAACAGGTTATTTGATGATCCTGAACAGGATGTATATGGCATGAGAGTAAAATGAATAACAGGGATATGATATAAAATTATTTACATTTACACTTCAGATAAGTACATGTATGATTGATTTCAACGGCATAAAAATCGCAGTTGATTTTGACGGGACTATCGTGGAGCATCAATACCCGGAGATAGGTAAAGAAAAACTGTTTGCATTTCAGACTCTGAAGGAGCTTGAAAAAAGAGGAGCCAGAATTATCCTGTGGACTTTCAGGACCGGGAAGGAACTTGAAGACGCTGTTAATTTATGCAGGCAGAATGGTGTTGAGTTTTATGCAGTCAATAAGAATTATCCTGAAGAGGTACAGGATGAAACGGTCAGTCGAAAAATAGATGCCGACATTTATATTGATGATAAGAACATTGGCGGCTTCCCCGGTTGGAGTGAAGTTTGGCAGATGCTCTATCCGTTTGAGATTCAACAGAAAGAGGCTGAAAAAAGGATCACTTCAGCAAGAAAAAACATTTTCAGACGTTTATTCGCAAGGAAAAAGGAAACAGATGGGAAATAATTATCTGAAATACATAATTCCGCTTTTTGTTCTCCTTACGATTGCATGGATAATTTCATGCTCCGGCAGATCCGGAAAAGCTCCGGAAGAGAATAAGACACCCCTGGTAACAGCTGAAGAAGAGACTTTTGCCAGCTTGATTACCATGACATTGCCGGCTGAGAATACAGAATTTAAACTTGGTGAACCGGTTAAGGTGGTTTTGGCACAGGATAAAAGGGGAGAACCACCCGATTCAGTACTAATCTTCTTTGACGGAAAGTCAGTTACTTCTCTCGGGCCGGGATCATGGGAATATACAATTCCATCGTCCTTTACGGCAAGCACCGGGAGAAAATCCTTAAAAGTATCAGCATATAAGAGAGGCAAAGCCAGGACAACCATTACAAGGTTCATGATCGTACTTTCAGATATTGTACCCCGGCGAAATGGTTACAGGATAATGAATACGTACCCGCATGACAGGGACGCATTTACGCAGGGACTTTTCTATAACAATGGATCGTTATATGAAGGCACCGGGCAGGAAACTGGTTCCAGCCTCAGGGAAGTGGAGCTGGAAACTGGTAAGGTCCTCCGACAGCTGAACCTCAAGCCTCCTCTTTTTGGTGAAGGTATAACTCTTTATAAGGAGCGGATCTACCAGGTTACCTGGAAATCAAAAGTCGGTTTTGTTTATGACAAGGCCACCTTCGGCCAGATCAATAAAATATATTACCAGACTGAAGGCTGGGGGCTGACAACAATGAACGATCAGATTATAATGAGCGACGGAACAAATGTCTTATATTTTCTTGAACCTGAGATGTTTACTGTAGTATCGCGGCTCGAAGTTTACGATAACGAAAAGAAGGCGGACCAGCTTAACGAGCTTGAGTATATCAACGGAGAAATATGGGCAAACATGTGGATGACCGATATGATTGCAAGGATTGATCCTTTATCAGGTAAAGTGGTTGCCTATATTGATCTCAGGGGGATAATGAAAGATCCGGATACCAAAAGAAACATCAATGTACTTAATGGCATTGCTTATGATAAAGAGGGTAACAGGATCTTTATTACCGGTAAAAACTGGCCAGAGTTGTTTGAAATAAAGCTCACTGAATGATCCTGGTGCCGTAAACGACATTTAATGCTGCCGGAATAATACTGAACTCCACAGGCGTGTGACCAAGAGATTCCCCATCAGCTTCTGCATACAGTACAGATTCTGATTCAACACGAAGATTACTGGTACGGTATCCATCAACTTTGGGGTGGCTGAGAATTGTCCCGTCATAAAGCAATTTCAGGCTTTTGATGACCTCAATCCTACCCATCTCCCTGATAACGGTAATATCAAGCAAGCCGTCATCAGGCAGGGCGTCAGGTGTCTGTCGCATTCCTCCTCCGCAGTACCTGCCGTTACCCACGTTAATTGAAAAAATAATGCTGGTTCTTTTCTTCCCGTCAATGATGATATCGGATTTTATGTTTTTGTAAGAAAAAAGGCTGGACAGCAGGTTATAAAAATAAATTGCCTGGCTGCTTCTGCCTTTATCTTTTTGTTTATTTGTCTTTTTTACTACAAGAGCTTCGAATCCCAATCCTGCGATATTGATAAAATATCTCTTATGCTCTTCACTTCCGGAATGATAACTGATCACACCGATATCGTGCAGCATTAGTTTGTTTTCCCTGATTACATTAACGGCTCCTTCATATACCAGGGGAATACCGAACATCCGTCCCCAGTCGTTGCCGGTTCCAACGGGGATCATACCTACCATGATCTCATTCGGGGAACAGCATTCCTGAGTGAAAATGCCGTTAACTACCTCATTCAAAGTACCATCGCCGCCAACGGAGATAATCTTTCTGAAACCGGTATTGATAGCTTTCCTGGTATACTCAATTGCGTGACCTTTATTCTGGGTGAATTGCGAAAATACCGGTATATTTTCTCTTTCAAAGAGACCGGAAATTCTGTCCCAGTCCCTCTTCCCCTTACCGTTACCGGCATTGGGATTAACTATGGCGTACCATTCTTTCAAAACAGGATTTTCTGACATATGAAAGGCTTAATAAGTTCCGCAAATATGTAAATAAAACCGGGAAACGCATGTTAATAAGATGTTGAAAACCCCAAAAAAATTGTTTACAATTACGTCTTTCTCTTCCGGAGGCCATGGAGCTTTAAATAGTAAATTTGAAGCTCAAAACAAAACCAAAAAATATTAAAAAGAATCAGATGGGAAGGATAATAGCGATAGCGAATCAGAAGGGCGGAGTAGGAAAAACAACAACTGCAATAAACCTGGCTGCTAGTCTGGCTGCTCTTGAAAAAAAGGTTCTGATTGTTGATGCTGATCCGCAGGCAAATGCTACTTCAGGTATAGGAGTTGATACCCGTCAGATAAGGAGCACGATATACGATTGTCTGATTGACGGGAAAGAGCCTGGCGAATCAATAATGGCATGTGAAGTGGAGAATCTTTCACTGATACCTTCAAATATTGATCTTGTCGGGGCTGAAATAGAAATGCTCGACAGGCCGGGAAGGGAAAAGATCCTGAAGAATGTGATTGAAAAGATCAAGAACGATTATGATTACATCCTGGTTGACTGTTCTCCTTCTCTTGGACTTCTTACCGTTAATGCACTGACAGCTGCCAATTCAGTCATTATACCTGTGCAGTGTGAATATTTTGCGCTTGAAGGCCTTGGTAAATTACTGAATACCATAAAGATCATTCAGAATAATCTGAACACAGAGCTTGAGATTGAAGGTTTTCTCCTCACAATGTACGATTCCAGGCTAAGGTTATCAAACCAGGTAGCTGAAGAGGTGAACAAGCACTTCCAGCAAATGGTCTTTAAAACAATAATCCAGCGGAATGTAAAACTGTCGGAAGCACCAAGCTTTGGTCAGCCGGCGATATTATATGATGCTGATTCAAGAGGAACGGTAAATTATCTTAGTCTTGCAAAGGAGCTGATAGAGAAACAGGAAGAAAGACTGAAAACAGCCTAGAAAAAGTGATGATCATGACAAGGAAAAATGCATTGGGACGCGGACTTGGCGCCTTGATTGAAGGGGTTGAAAAAGAGATTCTTGAAAAGAAAGTTGAAGTTAATCAGGATATATCTGTTGACTCGATCGAGAGTAACCCGTTTCAGCCAAGGACCAGCTTTGATGAGCAGTCTCTGGATGAGCTTGCCGCATCAATAAAAAAGCTCGGAATAGTACAACCGCTGACAGTAAGAGAGACAGGAACAGGCCGGTATCAGCTTATAGCCGGAGAGAGACGCCTGAGGGCAGCCAGAAGGGCCGGACTGACCCATGTTCCGGCATATATAAGGACCGCCGACGACCAGGCAATGCTTGAACTCGCACTTGTGGAAAATATCCAGCGCGAGGACCTGGATGCTGTTGAGGTGGCAATAAGCTTTCAGCGGCTTATTGAGGAATGCAAGCTTACTCAGGAAGAACTGAGCGAAAGAGTCGGAAAACAGAGATCAACAGTAGCCAACTACCTGAGACTTCTAAAATTACCAGCCGAAATACAGCTGGGAATAAAGAACAAACAGCTGATGATGGGTCATGCAAGAACCCTTGTCAACATTGAAGATCCTAAGAAACAGATCAATATTTATTATAAAATAATTGAGGGGGAATTATCTGTACGACAGGCTGAAGAGCTTGTCAGACACCTTCAGTCAGACAAGCTGAAAGATCCAGCAAAACTTGAAAGAAAACAAAAGCTGAATGAGGATTTTTCACGGCTCTCCGATCATCTTTCAAATATCTTTGCTGCAAAAGTAAACTTCAGAATAAACGAACAGGGCAAGGGGAAAATAGTAATTCCTTTTGAGAATCCTGAAGAGATGGAACGCATTTTAGGAGTGTTTGACCGTCTGAACTCCTGAAAATAATTATCTTTGTCGCGCCGTTTTATTAGGACCGGAATATATCCCGGATGGTATTTGTTTTGAAGGCGTATCATAAAATAACTATTATTTTAATTGTACTGTTGTTCTGTTTTCAGCAAAACAACATTGCCCAGGATTCTTTGTCCGTAAAAAAACACGTGAGATCCGAATTCAGGGCTGAACCCCAGAGAGCAACAATGCTTGCTCTGACTTTCCCGGGACTCGGGCAGGTATATAACAGGAAATACTGGAAGATACCCCTTGTATATGCAGGTTTCGGAGGACTTGCTTATGCTATCAGTTACAATTCCTCACGATATATTACATATATGAAAGCATACCAGGATTATACAGACAATATACCTGAAACTGATTCCTACCTGGAGCTTCTGTACTTTGCAGATCCGGAATCTTATGACCGGGATGCTCATCCTGCTGCATATGCAACTTACAGGGAAGCAATGCTGAGGCAGATCGATTACAATAAAAAAAACCGTGACCTGTCGTATATCGGTATTGCCGTATGGTACCTTGTAACGGTGCTGGATGCAAATGTGGATGCCAGCCTTTTCAATTATGATGTGAGCGATAATCTTGACCTGGAAATTACACCTGTGCAGATGTTATCATCGGGTGCAGGTGTGGGGCTGAATATAAGCATGATAGTGACTTTTTAATAGGTATGAATGATGAGATTTAAAACATTGACAATACTTCTTTTACTTGGTATTTTGAGTTCAAAGGCTTTCCCCACTTCTGATACCATAATCATTAAATCGGATATCAACGCTGAAAAAATATCTTCAGACCTCGACAGCCTGGTTAACAGTTGGTATGTAAAGATGGCTCTGCTGAACAATCCGGTAACTTTTTCAGATGACACAGCGGGAGTGCAGTATCCTGATTCAGTGTACAAAAACAGATTAAACAGGATAAATTCAATAATAAGACTTCCCTATAACAGCATAATCAGGAACCATATTCATGTTTATACGATTAAGCAGAGAGATAAGTTCAGTGCAGTGCTTGGATTAAAGGATTACTACTTCCCGATGATCGAGGATATTTTTGATTCATACGGCTTGCCTGTCGAGCTTAAATATATGGCTGTAATTGAATCTGCTCTCAACCCCAATGCTGTCTCCCGCGCAGGAGCAACAGGCCTGTGGCAGTTCATGTACAGCACAGGACGTTTTTACGGGCTGACGATAAATTCTGTTGTTGACGAACGCAGGGATCCGGTAAAATCCACTCATGCCGCTGCAAAATATATAAAAGACCTTTACAGCATTTACAACGACTGGATACTCGTTATCGCTGCATATAACTGCGGACCCGGGAATGTCAACAAGGCAATTCGCAGATCAGGCAACAAGAAAGACTACTGGGATATATTCTACCGGCTTCCGAGAGAAACAAGAGGTTATATTCCCCAGTATGTTGCAGCAACTTATAGTATAAACTACTATGCGGAACATAATATCAGGCCTTTGGCTCTTAATATTCCAGTTGCCACAGATACCATCATGATAAGAAAGGATATTCATCTTGCCCAGATTTCGGAAGTTATGAAAATACCTTATGGGGAGCTTCGTGCGCTGAATCCTCAGTACAGGACAGGTCTTATTCCAGGTTCATCCAAACCACTCTCTCTGACATTGCCCATGAGCCACCTTGGCGATTTCATCGATCTGCATGATACTATAAGAAGCTATAAACCAGATGTTTATCTAAATAGTACCACCAGAATTGTAGATCCTTCCAGATCGACTTATGTACCGGCAGATATAAAGGGCAAAACACGATTTTTCTATACGGTCAAGGATGGAGACAACCTGGGATATATTTCTGAATGGTATCACGTGGGATTATCAGAGCTGAGATACTGGAATAATATTTACAGGAATACCATTTATATAGGTCAGAAGCTGGCTGTGTATGTTGATCCTTCAAAATCGGAATATTTCTCAAAAGTAAATTCAATGACTTTTACCGAAAAGCAGCAGATGAACGGGAAAACTGTACCATCCAATACATCGTCAGGAGGCAGTTCATTGTCCACAGAGATTGATGGTGATTATATAACATATACTGTGCGTGCAGGCGATACGATATGGGATATTGTGAAATTGTTCGACAATGTTACAACCACTGATGTGCTTTCACTGAATAATATCACCAATCCTGATAAAATCCAGGTTGGGCAGAAACTAAAAATTAAGAAGAAGAGCTGATCCCTGACTGAAATATGCGCCCTTTCAGGTCGTTCTTATTGCTTTTTATCATACTGGCCTGTCTGTCAGGCCTGTTTTTTATTTTCCCGGAGCAGGTTCCCGAAACAGTTGCGACCAACAAGGAGAAACTATCCGATACATCTGCATTTACCCCGCCTGTATTAAACTCTGATCCCCTTGCTTCTTTCCTTGATTCATTAAGGGAAGGGAAAGGGCAGGTGAGGATGATGTATTATGCTGATTCACAGATTGAGGGTGACCGGATAACATTCTACCTGAGGCAGTTACTTAGGGATGAAAGGGGAGGCACCGGTCCCGGATTATTCCTCCCGTCAATGTCGGTAATGTACACAAAATCAATCTGGCTCAGGTCATCCGCAAACTGGCAGAGATATAATTCCATTTCTTACAGGAGCGGCGAGCTTACCCACAACCGGCTGGGACCCTTTATGACCATCTGCAGATATCTTCCCGAAGGTGAAATTTCCCCTGATCCTGTTAAAGCATTTATAAGGATACGTCCCTCGGTTTTTGCAGACAGCGCTGTAGCGGAATTTGAAATAATGAGGCTGCTTTATGCCAATTCACAGGGTGAAGTGAAGGTTACTGTTAAAGCAGATGATAAGCAGGTATTTACAGGTTTAATGGAAAACGGGGAAGAAATTAAGGAGATCAGAACCAGCCTGAACGGGGCAGATGATATTATGGTTGAATTTGAAGGAAGGAACAGCCCGGATATCCTGGGTATCAGTATAGAAAGCAGGACAGGAATAATAATTGATAATATACCCAGAAGGGGCAGTGCAGGACTGGAATTTACCCTGGTTGACAGGGATAATCTTAAGGAGTCATTAAGGATGCTTTCGCCTGATCTGGTTGTCCTTCAATATGGTTTGAACATAGTCAGGAATGTAAGAGAGGATTATTCATATTACGAACGGGGATTGTACAGACAATTAACCCTGCTGAAAGAGATTTCTCCGGAGACACCCGTGCTGGTAATAGGTGTCACCGATATGGCGGCTGTTCAGGGTGACAGCATAACCTCTTACGGAAATATTCCTGCTATAGTAAATGCACAGAGGGAAGCGGCTTACGAGGCGGGAGCAGCATTCTGGGATCCGTATGAAGCTATGGGAGGCAAATCCTCGATTATAAAATGGGCCGGGAGGAAGCCTCCGCTGGCCCAGACTGATTATGTTCATTTTACGTATCCCGGAGCTGATACACTCTCGCAAATGCTTGCAGACGCGATGTTTAAATCCGTCAACAGGGATACCACTGTTTTTATCGCAGATAATGAAACCCTTCTGGTACAGTATAAATCACCGGAGGACGAACAAACTGAGACTGCAAAGAAGGCAGGTATGGCAGAATCTATTATCAGGCAGATATTAAGGTACGATGAGGATAAACCGTTCATTTTCACTGCCCCCGCATTCTGGATTTTCTTTCTGATTGTACTGGCAGGATACTCGCTGATATACAGAAAGTTGTTTCTCAGGCATTTCTATCTGCTTCTGATAAGCATCTTCTTTTATTATAAGTCGGGAGGATTATTCCTTTTCCTTCTGGTATTTGTTACCCTGATTGATTACACCTGCGGTTTGCTGATATTTCAATCCCGGAAGATGTCATTCAGGCGGCTTTTTATACTGATCAGTATTCTGTCAAACCTCGGGATCCTGGCATATTTCAAATATGCAGGTTTCCTGGTGGATTCAGTAAACCAGGTTTTCAGGACCAGTTTCCAGGTTCATGATTTCCTTGCATCATTTTCAAACAACTACATGGGGACCTCGTTTGATATAAGCAGCATTATCCTGCCTGTAGGAATATCCTTTTTTACTTTCCAGTCGCTCAGTTATACGCTGGATGTATATCGCGGAAAGCTTCAACCAGTAAGGAATATCGTTGATTTTGGATTTTATGTTTCATTTTTCCCTCAGCTGGTAGCGGGACCTATAGTCAGGGCATCTGAATTTATCCCCCAGTTATACAGGGAATTCAGCCTTTCAAAAAGGGAATTCAGCCATGCCTTGTTCCTTGTTTCCAAGGGGCTCATTAAAAAGATTATCATATCTGATTTCATTGCGGTTAATTTTGTCGACCGTGTTTTTGACCTTCCTTCTCTCTATTCCGGATTTGAGAACCTTATGGCAGTTTACGGGTATGGTCTTCAGATCTATTGTGATTTTTCGGGGTACAC
>CAYWEQ010000004.1:0-14121 GCA_964457185.1 uncultured Rikenellaceae bacterium | reverse complement strand
AGCCTGTTATGAAGCTGCTTACGGGTTATCATACAGCCGCCGCACTGGATAACGAGAGCATAATCATTTATTGAACGGGGAAGGATATCAAGACCTGCAACAACGTCATATTCTATTTTCCTGCCGGTAAAGCCGGTTATCCACTTTGGTATTTTTGACCTTCCGATATCATCACATGCTACATGATGTGAGCATGATTCGAGAATAAGCACTCTGTCGCCGTCTTTCAGCTCCGAAATTTTCGGGGTTCCTTTCAGGTAATTGTTAAAATCGCCCTTGAACCGTGCAAGCATTGTGCTGAAGCTTGTGAGGGGAACTTCCGGAGGTATTGAGGCATCAGCCTTTGCAAATACCTGGGAATCGGTTATGGCAAGGGCAGGTTTTATACCGGTCTTTTTCAGGAATGAATCAATTTCATTTTCTTTCAGGACTACTGCAACCGCATCATTATCAAGAATATCACGAATAGCCTGAACCTGAGGCAGGATCATTCTTCCTGCTGGAGCCTCAACATCAATAGGTGTAATAAGGATCACAATATCCCCTTTATTGATCAGGTCTCCAAGAAGGGTGGGGAAGTTGTATGAATGCTCAGGGATTGTCAACCTGATTAAATCAATAAGCTCCTCATAATTGCGTCTGTCAACAGATGAAAACTCAAAAAGGTCAGTCCCGGTCTTTTTCCGCACTTCTTCCCTGAATGATGCCGTCGGATTATAAATATCTGATTTATTGTGAATTATAATAAATGGAATATCCTGTTCGCGGAATCTGACGATCAGGTCATCTTCATATTTGCCCCATGTATTTTCGGTTACTATCAGAAGTGCCAGATCTATTATATCCAGTGTCCTTACTGTCCTCTCAACTCTCTTTTCCCCGAGATCTCCCGTATCGTCAATACCGCCGGTATCCACGAGAATAACCGGGCCAAATCCGGTTATCTCAAATGATTTCTTTACCGGATCCGTAGTTGTTCCCGGGTGATCGGATACTATTGCAATATCCTGGCCTGCAAGACAATTGATAAGGCTGCTTTTGCCATAATTCCGGCGTCCATAGATGCCGATATGAGGTTTTGAGTCTCTTCCTTTTGACATATTAAATATTACTTCCCGAAACCGGCCGTGCATAAGCGACGACATCAGCGCCGGTTATTTCATCCTTGCAGAGGATTATCAGCCTTTCAAGAACATTCCTGAATTCTCTTATATTGCCTGTCCAGACTATCTTCTGCAGCTCTTTTACTGCATCAGGCTTAAATATCTTTTTACTCATCCCATATTCCTTGCAGATCGTTGAGTTGAAATACTCTGCAAGCAATGGAATATCTTCTGTTCGTTCATTAAGAGTTGGAACATGAATAAGAATAACACTCAGACGGTGGTACAGGTCTTCCCTGAATCCGTTTTTTTCGATTTCATTCTTTATATTTTTATTGGTGGCCGTGACGATTCTTACATTAACCTGAATATCCTTGTCGGAGCCTACCCTTGTGATCCTGTTTTCCTGGAGTGCCCTTAGTACTTTGGCCTGAGCTGACAGGCTCATATCGCCTATTTCATCAAGGAAAAGCGTTCCCCCGTTTGCCTGCTCAAATTTTCCGATACGTTGTTTAATAGCTGAGGTGAACGATCCTTTCTCATGTCCAAACAACTCACTCTCAATAAGTTCAGAAGGTATGGCCGCGCAGTTAACCTCAACAAAAGGACCTTTCGCCCTGCTGCTTTTTTCATGTATCTGGTGTGCCACCAGCTCTTTCCCTGTTCCGTTTGCACCCGTGATCAGAATCCTTGCCTCTGTAGGAGCAACTCTGTCGATCATCTCCTTCACCTTTACAATAGATTCGGATTCTCCCACAATCTCATACATTTTGCTGACCTTATTTTTCAGCACCTGTGTCTGGGTGATCAGGGTCGATTTATCCATGGCATTACGGATCGTGATAAGGAGCCTGTTAAGGTCCAGTGGCTTTTCAAGGAAATCATATGCTCCCTTTTTTATTGCTTCAACTGCTGTATCAATATTGCCATGGCCCGATATCATTATAACCGGAGTGACAGTTGATATATCGGTGATTTTCTCCAGGACCTCAATACCGTCCATTTTCTGCATCTTGATATCGCACAGAACAATGTCATAAGTATTGGATGAAAATAGTTCAATCCCTGTTGGTCCGTCTTCTGCAAGATCAACCTCATGCTTCTCATACTCCAGAACCTCCTTCAGGGTGTTCCGGATAGCTTTTTCATCGTCAATTACTAAGATCTTTGACATATTTTTCTTGTATCTTTTTCCTTTTATCTTTTATCTTATCCGCTATATCTCAGCCACTTCCATATCTCTTTCCACGATGATTTCTTTCCGTACATCAGGATGCCGGTGCGGTATATCTTGGCTGCCATCCAGACAAAACCTATAAAAGTGATTATCATCAATGCCATAGAAACGGCTATCTGCCAGTATGGTACTCCGAACGGGATACGTGCCATCATCACAATGGGAGAGGTAAAGGGGATAATTGAAAACCAGAAAGCCATGGAGCTTTCGGGGTTTTGCATGGTGCCCATTGCCACCATCAGTCCAAGTATTATTGGTATTGTCACAGGCAGCATGAACTGCTGTGTTTCTGTTTCATTGTCGACGGCTGAACCAATTGCTGCAAAGACAGAAGCATAAAGAAGATAACCTGTGAGGAAGTAAAATATGAATGATAGAATAATTAAAAGCCAGTCCTGGTTCATCGCATTTTCAAACAACCTGGTAAATTCCTGAAGGCCCTGGGACATATCTTCAGTCTGGACAGCAGGTATCGACTCCTGGTTCTCTGTCATTATGTTCTGAGGAATACCTTGAGCTACTTCTGTTATGTTTTTATCTTTAAGGACAACTGTTTTAACCACAGTAACCATTCCGCCGGTAAGAACTACCCATATCAGGAATTGTGTAAGTCCCACCAGGGCTATCCCGATTATCTTACCCATCATCAGCTGTACAGGTTTAACTGATGATACAATAACCTCTACAACCCTGCTTGTTTTTTCTTCAATGACACCTCTCATTACCTGGGCTCCGAACATAAATACCAGCATATACATCAGAAAACCTCCGATATATGCCAGGGTCATGGCTATTCCGGTGCTTGTTTGTACTGTTCCTCCTGAATCGTCAATTCTGATAGTCTGAACAGAAACCCTTGTCCTGATATCTTTCAGAATATCATCAAGGTTCTGGATGTTATATGCCAGGAGCTTCTGTCTCTCAATCTCTTTTTCGAGTGATGAGGAGATATGATCGAGAAGTCCTATCGGCGGCTGTTTCTTTGAAATAAGCTGTATAGCGTTTGGTGTATTTATTAACTCCGGCGATATCCACAGAATGCCATAATATCCGGCCTGTTCAAAATTTGTTTTCAGATCATTGACAGATGTGTTTTCAAGGTAAACATAATCAACATCTTTTGTGTCGGGGATTACATTTTTAAAAAGATCAGATCCATCTTCGATTACAGCAATCTTTTTGAAATCCTTGTCGTCGTTCATCATTATCAATGTAGGTACGACAATCAGGGCTGCCATCAGCAAAGGTGCAAGGAGCGTCATTATGATGAATGATTTTTTCCTTACCCTGGTGAGGTATTCTCTTCTTATTATTACAGATATCTTATTCATAATAGGGTTGTTACAGGATTAATTACGGGATTCTACTACCCTGATAAATATTTCGTTCATTGAGGGGAGGGCTGGATTGAAAGAGATTATCCTTCCTGCCTTCAAAACAGTACTAAGGATATCATTTGCCGGAAGATCCTTTTCAGTTTTAAGTCTTATTGTACTTCTCTCATCTTCAAAATGTGTATCAAGGATATTGAACTGGCCATTTTCTTTCAGTTTGATCTCGCCTTCAAAGACAAGTTCGTATTCGTTGGCAGCCCATTGCCTGCGGATATCATCCACGCTTCCCTCCAGGATGGTTTTAGCTTTGTTGATAAGGGTGATATTATCACACAGTTCCTCAACCGATCCCATATTGTGCGTGGAGAATATTATTGTTGCACCTTTTTCCCTGAGGAAGAGTATTTCGTTTTTAATGATATTGGCATTTACAGGATCAAATCCCGTGAAAGGTTCATCAAAGATTATAAGCTTCGGTTCATGCAGGACTGTTGTGATGAACTGCACTTTCTGCTGCATTCCCTTTGACAGTTCTTCAACCTTCTTTCCCCACCAGTCGACAATATCAAGCTTCCCGAACCAGTATTTCAGCCTTTTGATTGCTTCTGTCTTGCTGAGACCTTTAAGCTGGGCGAAATAGACAGCCTGTTCTCCCACTTTCATTTTTTTATACAGGCCGCGTTCCTCGGGAAGATAACCGATTACCTGAACATCTTCCGGAACAAGTTTCCGGCCATTCATAAATAATTCCCCCGCATCAGGGCCGGTAATCTGGTTGATGATCCTGATAAGTGTCGTTTTCCCTGCACCGTTAGGGCCAAGCAGCCCGTAGATACACTGTTCCGGCACGGATATGCTAACATTATCCAGTGCCTTGAAACTGCCGAACTGTTTGGTTATGTTCTTTGCTTCAAATAGAGACATAGTATAAAAGGTTAATTCTTAAAATGAAGGGTAAATATATAAAATCTCCTATTCAAAATACCCCCTCATCCTCTCAAAGAAGCCTTTGTCATTCTTATCGGGTTTGGGGGTGAAATTGTCGGCCTCTTTGAATTTTTCTATAATTTTAGCTTCTTCCCTGGTCAGGTTCTTTGGTACCCATACGTTGACGTTGACCAGCAAATCTCCTCTTCCATACCCGTTAACCTCAGGCAGACCCTTTCCTCTAAGCCGGAGGATCTTTCCGGGCTGTGTTCCGGGCTCGATCTTTATTTTGACATTATTATCTATCGTGGGTACTTCAACATTAGCACCGAGAACGGCATCAGGAATACTGATGAATAAGTTATAGATCAAGTCATTGCCTTCCCTTATCAGATCAGGATGGTTCTCTTCGTCAATTACAACCAGCAGGTCGCCGTGAACGCCTCCTCTCCTGGGCGCATTTCCCTTACCTGTAACGGTCATCTGCATTCCTTTACCAACTCCTGCAGGAATATTTATCTTGATTATATCTTCTTTCTGGACTATTCCTTCACCGTAACAGGCGGAACATTTTCTGGTAACTGTCTTTCCTTCACCACCGCAGGCAGGACACACAGAAGTTGTTTGCATCTGTCCCAGCATGGTATTTGTGACTCTTGTAACATGTCCTGATCCGCGGCATGTTGAACACGTTGAAATACTGTTTGAGTCAGCTGCTCCGGTTCCCCCGCAGGTTTGACAGGTATCATACCTTGAGACCTTTATCTTTTTCTCGGCACCATTGGCTATTTCATAAAGCGACAGCCTGACTTTTACCCTCAGGTTGGTCCCTTTATTTACCCTCCGTCCCCGCTTGCTGCTGCTGAAAGCTCCGAATCCGCCGAAGGCATCACCAAATATATCCCCGAATGATGAGAATATATCTTCCATAGTCATACCACCGCCTCCGAATCCGTTTCCGGCACCGCTCATGCCTGCATGACCGAACCGGTCATACCTTGCTTTTTTCTCATCACTCCTAAGAACCTCATAGGCCTCAGCGGCCTCTTTAAAATGCTCCTCCGCTTTCTTATCACCCGGATTTTTATCGGGATGATATTTCAGTGCCTGCTTCCTGTACGCCTTCTTTATCTCCTCTTTGGTGGCATTTTTAGATACCCCGAGCACTTCATAATAATCTCTTTTCCCCATCAGCTTAAAGTTTTAAATAAGGGAAGTTTCTGCAATTCAGTTTTCTATTCTCCAACAACTACTTTTGAATGCCTTATTACCTTATCCTGCAGATAATAACCCTTTTGTACCACCTCTACTATTTTACCTTTCTTTTCCTCTTCCTCTACCTGTACTTTAGCAACAGCATGGTGATGGTCTACATCGAATGCACAGTTCAGGGCTTCAATTTCCTTCACATCGTTTTGTTTGAGGAACTCCGTGAATTTCACGTAAATAAGATCAATCCCGTCTTTCATTGCACCGCAATCGGTAGTTGTTTCCATATGAGAGAGAGCTCTTTCAAAATCATCCATGAGGGGGAGAATATTCAGAAGCAGATTCTCACTGGCATATTTTGACAATTCCATTTTTTCACGCAGGGACCTTCTCCTGTAATTATCAAATTCAGCCGACAGACGAAGGTATTTATCCTGCATTTCTGCCAGTTTTTCCTCTAATGATTTTTCTTCAGGAACTGCTTTTTCTGCTGCAGGTTGTTCCTCAACTGTGGTTTCTTCCCCCTGGTTGTCTGTCCCGTTTTGAGAAGAATTGCTTTCCTGTGTGGAGCTATTTTCTTTATTATCAGCTGTTTCGTTATGGTCTTTTTGCCTGGTTTCGTGCTGATCAGATGTCTTCTTCTTTACCATCACCCGTATTATTTCGATTTAACTTATAGTGATCAAGCAAATTGCTTGCCACGAGGCAATAATTGACATTTTGACAGAACGGCACAAAGGCGTAACGGCACAATGGCACAACGGTGAGAATGTTACTAAATGGTTTTCCCTTGCGCCGTTGAACCTCTGCGCCTCTGCACCACTTATTTTACAGCTGGATCAAACTCTTTTGATATCTGCTCCAAGCGCATTTAGCCTGATGTCTATATCCTGGTAACCCCGATCTATTTGTTCGATATTGTGAATAACGCTTTTCCCTTCAGCCGAGAGAGCAGCGATAAGAAGGGCGACACCGGCTCTTATATCCGGGGATGACATAACGGTGCCCCGGAGCTTTATTTTCCTGTCATGGCCGATCACTGCAGCTCTGTGAGGATCGCAGAGAATGATCTGGGCCCCCATGTCTATAAGCTTGTCAACAAAAAAGAGACGGCTTTCAAACATTTTCTGATGGATAAGGACTGCACCCTTGGCCTGGGTGGCAGTAACCAGGAATACACTGAGCAGGTCGGGAGTCAGTCCCGGCCAAATTGCATCGGCGATCGTCATTATTGATCCGTCAATAAAGGTCTCTATTTCATAATGATCCTGGTGCGGGATAAAAATATCGTCACCTGATTTTTCCAGCCTGATCCCGAGATGTCTGAAAGAATCAGGGATTATACCGAGGTTTTCGTATGAAACATTTTTTATGGTGATCTCTGATTCCGTTATGGCAGCCATGCCAATAAAGGAACCGATCTCAATCATATCGGGCAGTATGGTATGCACACAGCCCTTAAGTTCATTAACACCATCAATATAAAGAAGATTGGATCCTATACCATCGATTTTTGCCCCCATTGAAACAAGCATTCTGCAGAGCTGCTGAATATAAGGTTCGCAGGCGGCGTTATAGATCGTTGTGCGTCCTTTTGCCATTACTGCAGCCATAATTATATTGGCAGTTCCGGTAACCGATGCCTCATCGAGGTGCATATATGTGCCTGTCAGGGCAGAAGCCTCGACCCTGTAGAAAGGATCCGAGGGATCAAATTCAAATCTTGCTCCAAGCTTCTTAAAACCAATGAAATGTGTGTCAACACGACGGCGGCCTATCTTATCTCCGCCGGGCTTTGGGATAAAAGCTTTGCCAAACCTTGCAAGAAGAGGGCCAACAACCATAATTGATCCCCTGATACTGTTGCTTTGAGACCTGTATTCGCCTGTAAGAAGATAATCAAGATTGATATTATCAGCTTTAAAACTGATCGTCGATTTTGATACCCTTGAAACCTTTACTCCAAGAAATTCAATGAGTTCTATCAGCCTGTCGACGTCCCTGATACGGGGAATATTATTGATTGTTATAGTTTCGGATGTGAGAAGAGTTGCACAGATTACCTGTAAAGCTTCATTTTTAGCACCCTGCGGGATTATTTCCCCTTTGAGCGACTTCCCGCCGTGAACGATAAAAGTCCCCATTAATGCCGGTTATATCCTTTTTTCTTGTTGAATTGCTTACCCTGTTGCTTGCCGTGAGGTCTTCCCTGTGGTTTTCTTTTTACCTGAGGTATCAGTTCTTTCACCTCCAGTATCTTCACTCCGTCGGTTATTTTAAGCTTTCCGCCGGATAACATCTTCATGTCGCTTATTATCACTTCATCGGCCACCTGGCTCCTGTTCCAGGTAATATATGCTTTTTTCATCTGGTTTAAGATGAGCGAAGTAAGATATTCTTTTTCTTCGCCCTCTTTCATTTCGCAGGCAGCATCGATCATCAATTCAATGATACGTCCGTAATGCAGGAATCTTATATCACCCTGCTGGTAGGGGATCTGTTTTGGTTTCTCGATAAATTTTGTTAGTTCCGGTGAAGGATAGGGTGAATCAATATCCAGCTGAAAATCAGCTATAAGTGCAAGATGATCCCATAGCTTGTGCTTGAAATCTCCTTCATCACGCAATTGAGGATTGAGGTTGCCCATGATCTGAATGATCGTTCTTGCAGCCCGGTTTCTTTCCGCTCTGTCCTCAATAGTCTTTATGTGGTCGACCATCTTCTGTACATTCCTGCCATATTCAGGCAGCGCCATTCTCTTCCGCTGGGTATTGTAATCGTAAGTCATATCTTCTTTTTTACAAAGCTAATAATTAAAAGCCATTTCGTGTTATTTAACCGGATTACGGTTTTTGAGTAAAATTTATTTCGTGCCCGTCAACATTCTATTTCTCAGAGGCCCAGAAATTGTATAGCAATACCTGAAAGGAAGATCATAGCGCCGGCAATCAGATTATTGTATTTTTCAACCGGTTTAAGATTTATCCGGCTGAATCCAAGCTTAAAAACCAGGACTACCGACATCATTGTAGCTATTGTGACAACTGAAAAAAGCAACGAAACAAACACTGCTCCATGGATATTGTTCTGAGCGGCAGGATACATCAGGATAGGTATAAGGGGCTCGCAGGGACCAAAGACAAATATCAGGAACAGGATCCATGGAGTTGTTGCAACAACATCAGTTTCATGAACATGTGTATGTTCAACATGATGTGTGTGCTCATGTAAATGGCTCTCTCCGCCGGAATGAAAATGCGTATGACTGTGCTTCCTGTTTTTAATAAGATTTCTGATACTTATCACCATATAAACAAGGCCGAAAGCTATGAAAAGCCATGCAGCTATATTACCCCGGAATGATTCAATATTTACAAGCTTATTTACGGATATTCCGACCACAATCCCGACAATACCCAGTATCACAGAGCTTAAAACATGACCGAGCCCGCACAGGAATGTAATAAACATGGTCTTTTTAAGCGTCCATTTCTTTGCTTCGCTGAGAACAATGAAAGGTAAATAATGGTCAGGACCAAAGATCGTATGCAGAAATCCGATCGAGACTGCAGTAACTGAAAGCAAGGCAATAGAATCGTTCATATGACCGGGATCATTAATCTGCAATTATATTGATTAAATCTGAATAATGTAAATAATAAGGTAGAAAATAACTGACGGAGCAACGGTTCAACGGGTAAATGAATTAAGATTCTACTATTAATTATTTAACAACCAGTATTTCCCGTTAAAAATATACTCTTTGATGTTGATGTTTTGTTTATATAGAAGTGATCTTGAATCATTAATGAATTTTATCATCTGGATGTAATCAGTCCTGTCAGGAAAAAATTCCGGTTTGTCCTCAAATTCCGAACAGGGGAGGATGTAAAATTTCTTATCGTAGTTTCTTATCGGAGCATAAACCCAGGTAAGGTAATATCCGACACCGGTGACAGATACCGAGCTTCCTGTTTTTACCAGGTTGATCCTTACCATCGATCCGCCATCTGTCTTTGGCTTTCTCTGATTTGATACGAAATTTCCAAGGGAATAAACTACAACTCTGTCATTATAAGATGTACCGTCTTTAAGCCAGATCATTTTCTGAAGTACATGCGGATGGGATCCTATGATGAGGTCAGCACCACGGGAAAAGAAATAATCTGCCAGTTCTGCCTGGATTCCTGACGGGATGGTATCATATTCGTTACCCCAGTGGAGAAATAGTACAATAAGATCAGGATTTTCACCTTTAGTTTTTTCAATATCGGCGGCAATCATGTTTTTATCGAGCATATTGATTTTCACGGGATCGGGCACCCTGATCCCGTTGGTGCCGTAGGTATAGTTAAACAATGCTACTGAAAATCCCGATTTATTTATTATCAATGGATTACAGCTATCCTTTGACGCCTGGTCAGCAAAAGTACCGGTATGAAGCATTCCAAGACTGTCGAGTCTGTTGATAGTACCTGTGATTCCCGCTTTCCCGCGATCGGCAGCATGATTATTTGCCGTAACCAGGCAGTCAATTCCTGCATTCCGGCAGGCATAAGCCAGGGCTGCCGGCGAGCTGAACAGAGGGTATCCCTTGTAAGGAGGGCCCGCGAGGGTTACTTCAAGGTTGGCTATTGCAATATCAGCGTCTGAAATCAAAGGTTTGACATACATGAATACATCATTGTAATCATATGTGCCTGTCTTCAAATCTTCTGCTGACCAAATCTGTGAATCATGGCCCATTATATCACCGATAAACAGCAATGAAAGCTTTTCTTCTTCGGGTGCTGTTCCCTGATTGTATCCTGTCACGCGGAGAGACATGAAAATCAGACATATCAGCATTATTCTCACCATTTTATCAAGCTTTTATAATGGATATTTCGGTCACAAAGATAAATTATTTATAACTTTGATACTTTTCTTTGCGGCTGGTCACTGTTTTTGAAAATAATAAAATGGAAAAGACGGATATTAAGAGGCTTTCTCTTGCCGGTACGATAATAACCCTGGGAATAGTATTCGGTGATCTTGGCACCAGTCCGCTCTATACCATGAGAGCGATAATAACCGGCGGGGCGGAAAACTTCAATGAGCTGCTGATCTACGGAGGTCTTTCCTGTATTTTCTGGACACTGACTCTTACCACGACAATAAAATACATTTTAATTGCAGTGCGGTTTGACAACAACGGTGAGGGTGGTATTTTTGCACTGATTGCACTTTTTAAGGAAAAGCCAACATGGGCGGCTATTCTGACAATGGTTGGAGGCGCTGCCCTGCTTGCTGACGGAGTTCTTACTCCTGCCATTTCAGTCACCTCTTCAATAGAAGGTCTGCGGCTTTATAATCCTGAGTTTCCTGTAGTTCCGGTTGTCCTGCTCATTCTGGGATTTCTGTTTTTTGTCCAGCAGCTTGGTACCAATTATGCCGAAAAATACCTGGGCCCAATTATGCTTATCTGGTTTTCAACGCTGGGGATACTTGGCATTTCGCAGTTGATCTCATATCCGGGCATCCTGAGGGCTCTAAATCCGTTATATGCTTATAAATTCCTCACTGAATATCCGGGTGGTTTTATCCTGCTTGGCGCCGTTTTCCTCTGTACAACCGGAGCGGAAGCTCTTTATGCTAATCTTGGTCAGTGTGGTAAAGCGAATATAAGAGTATCATGGTCATTTGTAAAGGTTGCACTTCTTCTGAATTATTTCGGACAGGGTGCCTGGCTGATAATGAACCTGGGCTCAGGGCCTGATGTAAATCCGTTTTTTATAATAATGCCCAGGTGGTTCCTGGCGCCCGGTATTATACTGGCTACCGCAGCTGCGGTCATTGCCAGCCAGGCAATAATAAGCGGATCATTCACGCTTCTGAGTGAAGCTGTATCACTTAATTTCTGGCCAAAGCTAAGAATACTGCATCCGAACTGGGCCAGCCAGCAGGTTTACCTGCCGTTCATGAACTGGTTCCTGTGGATAGCCTGCAGCATGACAGTCATAATCTTCAGACAATCATCCAATATGAATGCTGCGTATGGACTTGCAATAAACATAACCGAAATTATGACAACATTCCTGCTGTCATATTATTTATTGCAAAAAGGATTGAATCACAGGATCGTTTTAATGCTGTTCCTTGTTTATATAACGATTGAAGGAAGCTTCCTGGCAGCCAACCTGCATAAGATTGCAAGCGGAGGATGGTTTACAATAATGCTGGCTTCTGTTTTCTTCCTGGTAATGTTCGGATGGTATTTCGGAAGGAAAATAAAAAACCGTTACATAACCTTTGCCGATCTTGACAGGTATCTTGATATGTTCCGGGATCTGAGCAAGGATGAATCTGTTCCCCGGTTTGCGACAAACCTGGTTTATATTATCAGGGCCAACAGACATGACCAGGTTGAATCGAAGGTTATCTATTCAATTTTCCATAAACAGCCTAAACGTGCAGATACATACTGGCTGCTGCATGTTAACAGGGTTAATGAGCCCAATACATTTAATTACGAGGTAAAACAGCTCATTCCCGGTATACTGATAAGAATTGACTTTCATCTCGGCTTTAAGGTTGAATCGAAGATCAACCTTTATTTAAAGGAGGTACTGGAAGACCTGGTAAAATCAAAAGAGATTGACCTCGACAGCAGCTATGACTCGATGAAGAAATATGACATTCACGGGGATTTCAGGTTTATCCTTATTGACAGGATCATGAGCCGTGATTTTTCCCTTTCCAACTGGGAAAATACAATTCTTGCACTTAACAGTATTGTTAGAAAACTGGCCATTTCCGATATCAGGACATTGAATCTTGATGCTACAATTACGACTGTTGAGCAGGTACCCATAATTATTGACCAGCCGGTAGCGAAAAGAATTAAACGGATCTGATTCAGTCAACAAGTTTCCTGCTCACATTACGGCCATTAATTCTTACCGTCAACCTGTCTCTTTCTGAGAATATTATATGCGCAGAGGTAACCTCCGATGATTGCACCTGAAAAACCTCCGCCTGTTCTGCCCCATGCAGATGCAAAGTGCAGGTTATCAAGCGCTTTAAATGAGTCAAAAATTTTTCTGGATGGAGTTTGTGCAAAGCCGTAGACAGCTCCTTCCGGATTAAGTGTATACCGTTTCACAGTAGCTGAGGTTCCTGCCTCAGCATACTCAATAACGTTTTTGACTCCCGGAATTATTTTTTCAAGCCTTTCAATGAAACCTAAAACCACCTCTTCTTTTCTGGCTTTATACTCATTTTTTCCCAGAGCTTCCCAGTCTTTCAGATAATCAACACAGCAGACTGCACCCACACTTTTACCCTCGGGAGCCAGGCCAGCGTCTATCTGTCCGTAATCAACAAAAATGAAGCTGCGAACCGAGAAATCGCTGTTATTGTTTTTTAATATGTCTGCCATTGATTTAACCGAACTGTCGAAAACAGCTGTTGAATAATAACTGTGTCCCAGTTCTTTTAGTTGTTTACTGAATCCCAGATAAACTGTCAGAAGCGATGCTCCTGGTTTCAATCCGCTTATCTCTTTTTTCAGTTCTGAACCTTTTTCCCGGGAAAGGAGTTCTGCAACAGCCGGTACAGAATTATTTGCAATGATCTCATCTGCAAAAGCTTCCATTGATGAAGAACCAGGTTCACTTTTTTTCCTGAAAGATATGCCAGATACCTTATTTTCATTTGTCAGAATGCCGGTGACAGTATGGTTAAAGAGCACTTCCCCGTTATGGCTTTTTATATAGCCGGCAAGATAATCTGACAATTTCTGGGAACCTCCTTTTATATAGCTTGCCCCTCCTGAATAGTAACTCGATTGAGCTGCAGTATAATATGCAAGTGAAAGTGAATAAGGGTCGTCATGAAAGTAACCAAGATTACCGAGAAGCACCAGCTTGAGATCATCATTTCTGATTATTGAATCGAGGAACTCACCGACACTTTTATCCTGTTGTACGGTATCGGCAGATCTTTTTTTCGGACTCAGCAACTGGTCGAAATACGATCTGATGCCATCAGCTTCTTCAGGGAATAATCCTGACAATCTTTCGATAGCGATCACAGGCTCATGAGGTATTGTAATATTGTAACGGCCATTAATGAACCTGTAGAATTCAGGTACTTTAACCAATTCAACATTATTGAATACGTCAAGGTCGTTGAAGATCCTTGTCTTCATGTCGCGCGGTGAGGGTCCGTCCATTTCATGCAGTCCGACCTCGAGAGTGAAACAGCCCCGGCTGAAAGTAGTTGCGCAGCCGCCGGGTTTGCTATGCTGTTCCAGGAGCAGAACTTTTTT
>CAYWEQ010000003.1:29882-48787 GCA_964457185.1 uncultured Rikenellaceae bacterium | reverse complement strand
TCTTTCCTAACTTTATCATGTATCTGAAATAATAACGGAGGTATCAAATATGAAAAGCAAAATAATGAGATCATTCGGTCTGATTGCAGTATGCCTGTTAGTAATCCAAAATGGATTCAGCCAGAATATAGGTCTGGTTGATGTAAAGAAGGCTGAACTTTTTATCACTGTCGGAGGTCCCGGCGCTGATGTGCCCGGATTTACTTCTGAAGCAATACAGATCGCCCTGGATGCCGCAAAAACAAGAAGCGGAGGAACTGTTAAGCTTAATCCGGGAACTTATGATATTACCGGTCCGGTGAGGCTTTCTGATAATGTATCACTGATCGGATCAGGCCAAACAACCATCCTGCGAAAATGCGACGGATTCAAAACCAGCTTTATAATTGATGCCGACTGGGGCATGCTTAAAGCCGTGGTGAAAGATACAAGCGGCTTTAAGATCGGAATGGGTATCCAGTTGTACGATGATGCTCATAATTCAGGGTGGGATGTCACAACTGCAGTAATAACAGATATCCAGGATAATACTATTTATTTTGATAACAGGACAGTAAATGATTATCTCGCTTCACTGAACGGGACTATTACAAACAGTTTTTCAATAATTGAAGCTGTTGAGTGTGAAAATGTGAAGATCGCAGATGTTACTGTTGAGGGTAACAAGAGTACAAACCACTATATAAACGGATGCAGGGGAGGAGGAGTGTACATCCACAAATCAAAAAACTGCCTCATTGAAAATGTTAAGGTGAATGAATTCAACGGCGACACTTTCAGCTGGCAGATCACCGAGAACATAACCGTGAGAGGTTGTGAAGCTGCAAACGGAGACGGGCTCGGGTTCCACCCCGGGACAGGATCGGACCACTCAATTGTTGAAAACTGCATCAGCCATCATAACAAGGGAGATGGCATCTTCCTCTGCTGGAGGGTGCAGAATGGGATCTTCAGGAATAACAAAACATATGCAAACGGCGACAACGGATTTTCAATAGGTCACAAGGATACTGATAATGTATTTGAGAACAACCATGTTTACGAAAACGGTTCGCATGGTGTTTTATTCAGAAATGAAAATGAACAGAATGCAGGACACAGGAACACATTTACAAATAATACTATAGAAAACAACGGGATGAATGATGAGGCAAGCGGATTTTACATCGGCGGTGAAACACATGACATCACGATAACCAATAATATTATCCGCTCAACAGGCAAAGGAAACCAGAAGACAGCGATTTTTGCCGGTAAGAAATCCTCAAAAGTAACTGCAACAAGCAATACGATTTCAGGATCAAAGGAGATTGTTTATGAGAAATAGATTAAATAAATGAACCACAGAATAACACGGATTTACACAGAGTAAATATCCGTGTAAATCCGTGTGATCAATGGTTAAAGAGACTTAAAATTATGAAGATTATAAGAACCAGAATTCCGGTCATAGTTTCTTATCAGTTATTGATTTTCTTTCTGCTTTTTATTGGTTGCGGCAGTTCACCTGAGAAAGCAAATCATGACGCTGATACAATAAGTTTAAATACGCTCGGCTATGATCTGAATAATCCTGATGTAACTTTTGTCCTGCCGCTTGTTCTTCATGAAATTTCAGGTATTGCTGTAATTGACTCATCATCAGTCGCATGCGTGCAGGACGAGAACGGGATTGTCTTTATTTATAATGTGCGGAAAAAAGGAATCACGGATCAGATCACCTTTTACGGGAATGGCGACTATGAAGGGATTACAAACGAAAATGGCACGATCTACGTTCTGAGAAGTGACAGAACCTTATTCAGGATAAAAAATCTTAAATCCTCAGAGCTGGCAGAGGAGATACGTCTGAAGGAACTCCCTCATAACGATTATGAGGGACTTTGTTTCGACAGGAAAAACAACAGGCTCCTGATCGCTCCTAAAGAAAAAATCGAAAACAGCTCTGGAACAGGTGTCAAACGCGGGATCTATGGATTTGACCTTAAAAAAGAGATACCTGAAAATGCCCCGGTGATAGGTTTTGATCTGACTGTAATCAAAAAATTCGCTGCTGAAAATGACATATTTCCTGAATCCGAGTCTGGTAAGAAAGACAAGGATGGTAAGCCTGAAATCAATTTCAGTCCTTCTGCAATAGGTATCCATCCGCTTACCGGAAAGCTGTTCTTATTGTCATCAACCGACAGGATGTTATTTGTTTTTGACATGAGCGGTACAATTGAATTTATGACCAGACTTAATCCTGAAATGTTTACAATGCCGGAAGGGATCACCTTTTTTGAAAACGGAGATATGCTGATATCAAATGAGGGGCAGAAGGGAATACCTACAATTCTTAGATTCAACTATAAAAATGATTGAGATTCCTCATTCCTTCCCGACATGTCGGGACTCCATTCAGGAGAGTAAGCGAGGAATCTTCCGAAATAATAAATCAGTCCTTATAGTATATATCCAGCCACGCTACCTGTCTTTTATAGTTTACTCTTCGTATTTTGACCTTTAAAACATCTTTCCCGGTCACTTCTGAAAGGTCTTTCAGAAGCTTAAGGTTTTTGTCTGATTTGAGCAACAACAGGTTTTCATAAATGATTGTGTGTCTTACAACATTATTTCTGGCCGTAAATTTCTCGAGAATAATTGCTGAAATAATGATTATTATGTTGAAAATGAAGACTCCCAAAACCGGGAATTCTACAAGCTTCAGGGAATTGATCACCGAGATCCCGATGACTGTAAAGATATACGACATATCTTTCAGGCTGAAATTCCTTGTCCTGAACCTTAGAATGGCAAAAATGGCAAACAGACCAAAAGCCATGCCGATTTCAATCCACACTGATTTCAGCATAGAGGTAATGAAGAAGACCGTTATGCCCATCAGGAAAAATGTAAACAGGAACTTTTCCTTTTTTGAGTATCTGAAATAAATACCCCGGATGAGGATAATAAGAAATACAATATGAATTGCAAAACGTATTATGATCCCATAGAAATC
Organism: uncultured Rikenellaceae bacterium; assembly: GCA_964457185.1. Taxonomy (GTDB): domain Bacteria; phylum Bacteroidota; class Bacteroidia; order Bacteroidales; family VadinHA17; genus LD21. The sequence goes on along the minus strand of CAYWEQ010000003.1, from coordinate 45,786 downwards.
CGGATTATTCAAATTGAAAAAATTGTCAGACATATTTTATAGAGTTTTAGTTTAGAAATTTTTACAACTGTTAAGTAAATCATCCACGACAAGATTTCTTCCTCCCAACTGATCAAAAAATCCATCCAGGTATAAAGTCGATTCTCTAATTAATCTCTGATTTAAATGGGGGGATTCATTGATCACCCTGTAAAAATCTTCCTTTTTTGCTGAAAATATCTCCAGACGTTTCAGAAAAACTTCTCTGCTCCTGCACACACCCGTGAATAGACGTTCACGGACAGATTCAAGTCCTGTTTCTTCCACAGGTAAAGCATAAGATGGATTCACAAGACCTGTCCAGTCAAAGTCGTATGGAATGGATATGCCTAAACCTGAAGGATCAATAGTCAGAGGTCTTATTATCTTGACATTGTGCTGACCCGGTATTGACCAGTCATAATTGCCTATCATATAATTGAATATGGCCATCCGGTCCATGATATATGGAACAATGTTCTTCTGTGTAAGGTTAAGCGATTTAACCTGGTAACTATTTGTCCGGGTAGTCAGCATTTCCAGAGGTTCTATGAAAATCCCGTAATGCTGGATAGGCTTTCTCTTCTTCTCGGTATCGATATAATTTATAGCCAGAAGCCTTACCCTGAAACTGGTATCAGTAAGGACATTAAAAAGCTTGTATGCCAGGTATTCCTTTAAAATGTATTCTTTATTTATGCTGCCTGACTTGCATTGTGTAACCAGTTTTAATTTGGTAATACTGTCAAGGTCTGAATACCCGAAATCCGTTTTCTTGAAATTCAGTTCAATCGGAGCGAATACACAGAACGAATTGCGGAATATTCCGCGGGTTTTCATCCGTATATCCCGGCTTATGGAGTCGGTTTCACTTAAGTGAAGGGTGAGATTGGCCTTTAGAAATTCTTTTTTGGGCTTGGTCCTGAAATATGTTGAGAGATCGAACCGCAAGGTTATTTCAAGAAGGTCTTCATCCTCGAAAAGCCTGAAGCTCTTACCAGCAGTATCAGGAATAACTGGCTGGATCCGTACATCATCATTTTGTCCTGCTGCATGGGAAGCAATAAAAATCAACAGGCATATCTGCAATAATCCCTTTTTCATATTATATCAAATTTATTAAAATAATATGATGATTAGTTGTTATTTCTCAGCTTTTTTCAGTGCTTCAACCGCTGATGCCCTGAAGATATTATATGACCATGTGGCTCCCGATACTGCATCTGTTTTGCTTATGTCCTGTGTTTTAAGCAGGATTTTAGGGTATATCTGAACACCTTTTGAGTCGTTCCTGACTTGTTGGATATATTCAGGATTTCCCTTATAATGCTTCTTATATTTTTTTGTGAATGTCTCATGCAGGTTTGAATCCCTGATCATGAATTTTATCCCTGCGAACATTCCATCCTTGATGGTTATCCTCACCTTTCCCCAGTATGGTTCATCTACATACCCATCCCTTGATTGACCGTCATATACGCCATCCTTATATATAACAATAGTGTCCTGTATTGATTTTTCACCTGAACTCTGAGCATGGCTCATGTAAAATGAAGATGTCAGGATCAGCATTATTACAGCGCCTGAAATAAGAAAGATCGCTGGTGTTTTCATATTGATGTTCTTTTGACAGATTATTTCCTGATCCAAAATTAATTAAAAATAAGTATTAACAATACGGATTTCGCTTTGACTTAGCAAGCTCTATATTGCCGGTGGCCCGATCCTGATTTATTTATTTGACTCATATTGCAAACTTTCATAACTTTATCACTATGAACAATTAATATGGCGAGCCTCATCCACGGATTTGAATACGACATCTTTATAAGTTACAGCCAGAGAGACAATAAATACGATGGCTGGGTAACTGAATTCGTCAATAATCTCAAACGTGAGCTTGAATCAACTTTCAAGGAGGAAGTCAGCGTTTATTTTGACGTTAATCCGCATGACGGTCTTCAGGTAACCCATGATATGGATGCCTCGCTAAAAGATAAGCTTAAATGTCTGATATTCATGCCGGTCATTTCACGAACTTACTGCGATCCCGGATCATTTGCATGGGAAAGGGAATTCAAATCATTTATTAAACAGGCTTCCGGAGACCGGTTCGGGTTAAGGATCAATCTTCCCGGCGGCAATGTGGCAAACAGGATATTCCCGGTGAAGATCCACGACCCGGATGCTGCTGATCTCAGGTTGTATGAACAGACAACCGGAGGAGTTCTCAGGGGAGTTGATTTTGTCTACAGGGAACCAGGTGTGAACAGGCCGCTGACAACAGAAGATGATGAAGCGAAAAACCTGAACAATATCAGCTACAGAAACCAGATAAACAAAACAGCAAATGGCATAAAAGAGATTATTGCCGGATTAAGAAATCCTTACAGTGCAAAGAAAGTGAAATCAGCGGATAATATCATAGAGAAACCATTTCACGGGAAAAGTCCGGGAACAAAGATCATAGCCGGATCCTTAATATTGCTTGCATTACTAACGGCTGGTTATTTTATCATTACAAACTTCCCAAAGTCGCCGGGAAAATCTAAAAAGTCAATTGCTGTTCTGCCGTTTTTTGATGACAGTCCGGATGCTGGAAGTACCTACTTCGTTAATGGTGTTATGGACGAGATTCTGACTGATCTTCAGAAAATAAAGGAATTCAGGATTATATCGAGAACATCCGTTGAACAATACCGGGACCGTAACAGACCTGTTATCCCTAAAATAGCGCAGGAACTGAATGTCGAATATATTGTTGAGGGAAGCGGACAGAAACTTGGCAACAGGTTTGTTCTGCGGGTGCAATTAATTGCCGTTAAGAGAAATACGGAAAATCACCTGTGGGCCGAATCATATGAACAGGAGATTGTCAACACCGCAGATATCTTCAGAATTCAAAATGAAGTAGCCCAGGCTATTGCTGCTGAATTGAAAGCAACTATAACACCTGAAGAAAAGAAGCTGATAGAAAAAGTGCCGGTTGTTAATCTTGCTGCTTACGATTTATACATGAAAGCGGAAGATTATCATAAAAATTTCCAGCTTACACAAAATTTGGATTCATATCAGAAATCAGTTGCTTATTACCAGGCTGCTCTTGAAATTGATTCAACTTTCGCAAGAGCATACAGCGGTTTAGCTTTCACATTTGGCGAGCGGGCTTACTGGGAATCCTTTTTTAACGAAAGCTTCCTGGATACATGCTACAAACTGGTAAATATTGCACTTTCCCTTGATGATCAGCTGGAAGAGGGTTATTTTTTAAAAGGGATGTATCACTGGGCAAACGGGCGACTTGAGGAAGCTGTAAATGACTTTGACAGAGCCCTGTCAATTAATCCAAACTATTTTAACGCATATTTTTACAAGGGAAGAACGCTCACCCTGCTTTTACACGACTATGTTAAAGGAATCGAAAACTATCATGAAGCATCACTCCTTATCAGGGGTGAGGAACGTTCCTCTTTACTGAGAGTTATCGGAAATGCATACCGGGATGTGGGATTTACAGATGAAGCCGGAAAATATTACCAGGGGGCATTTGTCATAGATAATAATAAAGCATTGAATTTCAATAGTCTGGCATGGATTGAGTTCAGTCTTGAGAACTTTGAGGAGGCTCTGAAGCTTGCAAGAAAAGCTGATGAGATTGATTCCACAAATCTGAGCGACCTGATGTTTTACAGTGTGCCTCCCGGTCATGATATAGGAGCATATCTGCAGGCTGAAAAACTTGTCAGGATGTTTAATAAATCGGGTACTTTAAATCTTGTGCAATCACATCGTATCGGATACGCTTTCCATCAGGTGGGTAAAATCGATGAAGCGAAATACTATTTTGATCAGCAGATCAGATATTCGGAGGAGAGTATAAAACTCAGCAGGGATAATGCTCAGAGGAAAGCTGCCCAGTATGACCTGGCTGCAACATATGCTTTCCTGGGTGATAAGGTAAAATCCTTTCAATATCTTGAAGAGTTTGAAAAAACAGATTTTTACCAGTTATGGTGGGTGAGTCTTGCAAAACATGATCCCCTCTTTAGCAGTATAAGAAATGAAGAACAGTTCAGGAAGATTTTGGAAAACATGCAGGCAAAATACCAGGCAGAGCATGTAAGAGTTAAGAAATGGCTTGAGGAGAAGGGGATGCTATAAGCAATGGAAGGAGTAATGAGGAGAGGGGGAGTTTGAACATACCAGCAGAATATGTTCAGAATATTCGAAAAAATTGGACTAAAGTCCCTTAAACAGAGAAAGTTCTTTCACCGTCAGCTGAAGCTGACAGCAATTGAGCAACTCCTCACTTAATCCAAGTTCAAAAGAAGAATTTCCTTTGCCGTTGGTATTAACCAACGGGTAAGAACACCCCCAGAATAGGGGCTTTAGCCCAAAAGAGCTTAAGATTATATCCTTATCCCTATCACCAGCATATCATCCGTCTGTTCCTCGTTATTCTCCTCACGCCATTTCTCAATCTCTTCATAGAGCCTGTCACCCTGTTCGGGCATAGGAAATTCCTGAATACTTAATATGTAACTCTTTAACCTGCCGGACTGGTATTTCTTATGATTCTTTCCTCCGAACTGATCTGCATAACCGTCTGTGCATAAATATATTGAATCTCCATGTTTGAGATGTATGCTTTCGGAGACATATTCGTTTTCATCCTTCTCATCAGACTTTTTCCTGAGATTTCCTGCCCGGTACTCATCAAGTTTTCCTCCAGTCACATGATATAAAGGATTCCCGATTCCTGAATATGTCAGGATATGTTTTCTGGAATTAAGACTGCAAAGTGCGATATCCAAATCATCCGATATGTTGGTTTCTTCCGGATCCATTTTAAGGAACTTATGCATCTTTGAATACAAATGCTTAAGGATCTCAGGCGGATCTTTCAGCTTCAGCACGCTCACTGCCTCATCAAGGATACCGTAACCGATTGTACTCAGCAGGGCACCCGGTATGCCATGCCCGGTACAGTCGGCCGCCGCAAATATCAACTGGTGATCCTGTTTGCTGAAGAAATAGAAATCGCCGCTGACAATGTCTTTTGGCTTAAACAGGATGAAGCTGTCGGGGAAGCATTCCCTTACATACAGGTTATCAGGCAGAAATGACTCCTGGATATGAAGTGCATAATTATAGCTTGATTCAATCTCTTTTACCGCCTCTTCAATCTTCATGTTCCTGATCTCTGCCATCTCTTCCACATCAGGGGATAGTGTGACCATATTTCTTATCTGGGCGTTCATTTTCCGGGTTTCATCCAGTATTCTGTGGATGCTGCTCTGCGGCTTGATTGCATAAGGCAGCTTGCTGATCTTTTCCGGATTAACATGAAATACGTCATAATTAACATCCTGGAGCAGGGATGGAATCAATCTCACCAGTTCGCGGTCTTTTTCCTTTTCCGATTCTGACAGGTCTTCGTAAGGTATTATTGCAGGATGAGTTTTCTTGCGGTCATCTTTAACTTTTCCGTATATCCATCCATGCAGTATTTTATCCCAGCACCACCGGATATGCTCAACTCTTGCCATGGTTTCTATTTCATCCTCGCCAAGATGGAGAGCAGCAGACTTAAACCCTTTTCCTGCATGGCGCAGCTTATAACCTATAGCCAGTAATTTAGCCGGGATCTGATATGCATTATCGAGATTTGAGTGCTTGATATCTTCCGGAAGATCATCAAATCCCTCTGCAATAGTCTCTTTGTTGTCTCCGGGATTATGGATCCACGACAAATAAGAACTCTTTTTTACTCCGTCATCCCTTTTTCTGATTTCCCTCAGGTACCTTGAATGGATTGCCCTTGCAAATTTTCCGACCATTTTCTCGCTTATCTCAGTCATCTCCTCAGGCCTGATTATCTCGTATCCAATCTTCTTGAGCATTACAGGAACCAGGTGATTAAGTTCAATGTAAAAACGTTTTACTTCGACTGGTAAATCACGAAAAGGGATCTGGACCGGTTCTTTTTTGCCTTTCAGGTCAGATGCTGCCTTCTGTCTCAGGCAATAATTGTGATAATCAGCGCGGGCCAGTGTCTCAAGGTCCTTGTAAGGTATAAGACAGGTTCTGCAGAAATCATTGTATGGGCGGATATAAAGATTTAATAATCTGAGTTTCTTAGGGATATCCAATGCAAAATCATACCATGGCGATTTTTCATCATCCGTGAGCTTGTCAAACTCCTTTTTAAAAGTAAATGGTGATTTAAACAGATTTTTAGTGCGCTGGATATCCTTATAAAGATTTCCTGCAATCTGGTCAATAAAGATTTTTTTATATTCCGGCCAGTTTGATGTAATTTCCCGGACAGACTGATTGGAAGGCCGGTAAATTACTTCTATCCATTTAAGGATATCCCTTTTTGTGAAATTTCCGGACATAAATGAAGAATTATTCTGACATGGAAAATCCGGCTGGCAGATCATTCTATATCCTTCTGGACATAATCAAAAGGAGTTCTGGAGATTTTCGACATCTCATGACCTACCTGCAGCATGTCAAGGTCGTCTTTATCATAGTGCCATTTTATTGCAAGATTCTTGCCTTTTGACCTTACATCGCCGATCTGTTTGACGAAATCAAGAATGTACTTGGCCGATGATGAGTTGAAATACTCCAGGTCGAAGTTAAAAACAACCGGTTCTTTCAATTCCTGGCTCTTATTGAGATATGAAGCATAATCATCAAACCATTTCAGGATTTCCAGGTAGAAAGTAGCTACATCAGAAGGCCTTGATTCCCCGGAAATCTCAAACCTGTTAATTTCCGGATCAAAAATCACCCTGGGTGAATTTAATGTCTGGTCAATAATTAACTTTCTCATGGTATGTTTATTTACTGATATCTGTATCTCAAAAAATGAAAGATTGTCATCTATCCTGGTAAAACTGTAATCAATCTTCTTGCCTGATTTCAATTTCATCAGAATGAACCCCAGCCCTGCTCCTGCACCGTTATCAGTCAGCCTGGTCTCCCCGTTGAGGATCTTCTCATAAAGAATAGTAAGGTCCTCCTGGCTCATGTTATTGACTTTCTCCAGCCTGTTGACAAGCAGATCCGTTTTTTCACGAAGGACAGGATTCCCTGCGTAAATACTTATACTGTCGTCCCATTCACCGGCAGAAATGTATGGCTGTTTCCCGTGATTTACCGGGATATCCTTCGGTGTGTGTTTTGCGATATTTTCAAGACATTCAACTAGGATAGAGTAAACTCTTTTGCCGGGAGTTTTATTTAAACCCGTATACTCTTTGGTTTTTTTAAGGTTCTGTAAAAGGTGATCAATAACTTTCTGATCAACAGGACCTGTATAATCCAAAAAAATTTTTCTGTGTGCCAATTAATTACTATCTTAGTTTAAACAAAGATAAACTTTCTGACATAACTTTTTTAAGCATCAATTCCAAATAATTTATCTTCCGGCAAATAATTATTAACAAACTATATGAGTGAAACCATTCTGAACGCGCTGGTACAGCTTTTTGCACTGATAGGTGATATTCACGATGAAACTGTTATAACAAGCAGGGGAAAGGATATTGTAAAGGTATTCCTTTCGCGACACCTGAATAATGAGCTGGTAGCCAGGTATATGAAAATGTTCGAGGAATACCTGGGAATATATAACTCTGAAAGCATTACAAAAGGCAGCATCAGGGACAGGAAACGTGTTTCGCTTAATGCCATGAGGATCCTGGCAATATGCGAGAAGATAAATGAAGAGCTGCACCAGCATCAGAAAATGTATGTTCTCATACAACTGATGGACTTCATCTCCCTGGGAGAAGAAATAACAGAGAACGAGCTTGATTTTCTTCAGACGGTGGCCGATGCATTCAATATTCCTGCTGCTGAATATCAGAATGTCAAGAGTTTCATAATGAACGATATTCATGATGTCAGGGATAAAATCAAACTCCTGGTAATGGATAGCAGAAAAGAGTCCGGAAAAGCGGAGATCAAACATATTTTAAGTGAAAACCTCAGGGGGACAATCTCATTCCTGTATATTGCCAGTACCAATACATATATTCTGAGATACGAAGGAACTGAGGATCTGTACCTGAACGGGCAGAATATCTTTCCCGGCCAGACATATATTTTCGACCGGGGATCTACTATAAGAGGTTCAGGTATCAAAACAGTATATTATTCCGAAATCAGCAGCCGGATATCCGAGACAGCTTTTAACTGCCGCATCTCTCTTGATGCAGAAAATGTTACATTTAAATTCCGCAATAGCGAAAATGGCATTCATAACCTTGATTTTCACGGTGAGTCAGGTGAATTAATAGGGATACTTGGTGGCAGCGGTGTAGGCAAATCGACCACCTTAAGTATTCTAAACGGGACTTTAAAACCGCAGGAAGGGAAAGTTCTTATAAACGGGTATGATCTCTATAATGAGAATGAAAAAGAAAACCTTGTGGGGGTGGTCGGCTTTGTTCCTCAGGATGATCTTTTGATAGAAGAACTTACAGTATATCAGAACATATATTACAATGCAAAGATGTGCCTTAATAATCTTACTGAATGTAAGTTGGCTGAGGCCGTTAATAAAATACTGGTTGATTTTGATCTTGATGAGATAAAGGATCTTAAGGTAGGCAATCCTCTTAAGAAGATCATCAGCGGAGGCCAGAGAAAAAGAGTAAATATTGCGCTTGAACTGCTTCGTGAGCCGACGATTCTTTTTGTTGATGAGCCGACATCAGGACTCTCTTCAGTAGATTCTGAAGCTGTTATGAACCTGCTTAAAGAACAGACCTATAAAGGGAAACTGGTAATTATAAATATTCACCAACCGGGCTCGGAGATCTATAAGATGTTCGATAAGGTGATGATAATCGACCGGGGGGGATACCAGGTATATTTCGGTAATCCGACAGAAGCAATCGTCTATTTTAAAACAGTTAGCAAGCATGCCAATCGGGAAGAGGATCAATGTGTCAAATGTGGTAATGTAGATACTGATCAGATACTCCAGATCATTGAAGCAAAGGTAGTTGACGAACATGGCAAAGCAACCCGTACCAGGAAAGTCACTCCCGGGGAATGGGCTCAAAAATACAGGGAGAGCTTTTCAGTCAATATCCATAAAACAAACTGTATTAAGCAGAAACTTCCGGAGAATAATTACAGCATTCCCGGGTTTTTAAAACAATCAGTAATATTTTTTACTCGGGATTTTCTTTCAAAAATCGCCGATAAACAATATATAATGATAAGTCTTCTGGGTCCGCCAACCCTTTCTTTCCTGCTTGCTTTTTTTACCAGGTATACCAGGGATATATATAAGTTTAGTCAGAATAACAATATTCTGGCATTTCTTTTTATGTGCGTGCTAACATCTCTGTTTTTTGGATTGATGGTCAGTTCAAATGAGATAGTGAAAGATCGTAAGATACTCAAGAGGGAATCATTTTTAAACCTGAGCTGGTTCAGCTACCTCAACTCTAAAGTTATGATTCTCTTCCTTATATCAGCAGTACAGACAGTGTCGTTTGTAATTATTGGCAACCTGGTCCTTGGTATCAGGGGGATGACACTCAGCTATTGGCTTGTTCTCTTTACAACATCCTGTTCAGCAAACCTGTTGGGACTGAACCTCTCTTCTGCATTTCATTCAGTTGTCTCAATCTATATACTGATACCCTTTATCATTATACCAAATCTGTTGTTCAGCGGTGTGTTTGTTAAATTTGACCAGCTTCATTTAGGCAGCAACACGTCAAAAGAATATACTCCTGTTATAGGTGATTTAATGAATGCCCGATGGTCGTTTGAAGCTCTTGCAGTTGAACAGTTTAAAACCAATAAATTTGAAAAAAAATTCTTTAAATATAACATGAATGCAAGCCAGAACTATTATTATGGTGCATTCCTCATAAATGACAGGTTAAAGAGAGATCTCTGGGTATGTGCCACATACGGTGATAGCTTAGATTATCAAGGTGTTACAGAAGATTGTTATAAAAGATTGAACCATCATATTTTTGAACTGGCAGAATTGACGCAAACTGAACCCGGTACATGGAAAGATTCACTCAACGCATCCGGTTTCAATAATGATGCAGAAGAATCAGCCACAGCCTACCTTAATTCATTAAGAAGCTATTTTATGAATCAGTCCAAGCTTGCCTCATTGAAGAGAGATCATTTAAATGATTCTTTGATAAGCGCCTTGGGAATGGAAGAAATGATATCTATGAGGGAGAATTATGAAAATGAACGATTGAAATCGCTTGTACTGGATATTGATAATCCGGTCAAAATATTAGAGACACCGGGAAAATATATCCAGAAATTTGACCCGGGCTATATGATAGCAACATCAAATAGTGGGCGTGCTCATTTCTATGCTCCATATAAAAGGATCGGGAATATTGAGATTGATACATACTGGTTTAATCTCCTGGTTATCTGGGCCGTTTCAATACTGCTTTACATAACTCTTTATTATAAGCTCCTGCAAAAACTGATATATCATATCGGGAACCTTCGTGTCCAGAAATCAGAACTGTAAAAAACTTTTAAAAGAATATTGTACAGGATATCAGTGGAGAAGGGAGAAAAATGAATCGAAGTTGAGGATATTTAAGTATAATACGCCCTGAACGATAAATCTGATAATCCTTGCCAACCCGAAAAACAAATAAAGTCTGAGCGGATATTTCAGCAGACTTACTGCAATAACCACCATTGAATAAGGAGAATAGGGGAAAAGCGCAGAAATAATTATAAAAGCCCCTCCCCATTTTCTGACCATTATAATGTATTTATCCAAAGCCCTTTCAGAAAAGGCTTTAATCCCTTTACGCTTTGAGAGCCAGTAACCGATCAGGTAAGAAATTATCCCCCCGATATACGAAAGTACGCCAAGCAGGGTGAGAAATAAAAACGGAGAATTAAACTTTATAGTCCAGATTACAAAAAAATCAGGAGGGATCAATCCAAGGAAGGACTCTGAGAGTAAAAATACAATCAGAACTAATGGGTTTGAAAGATTTTCAGTAATAAAAGTAAAAACTGAATTTAAATCGATCAGCCTTTTAAGGACAAGAACTAAAGGTACTACGGTAACGGCATAAATAATGATTATTTTCAGGACCGTCCACCACATGTAACCGTAAATTCCCCTATCCTGATTACTCTGATGTTCTTTCTTAACTTTAGTCCAGAACCGTTTAATTCTAAAATTATCCATGTCTTATTATTCACTTGCCTGAAATTCACAGACAAGACGATCATTTTAACCACTTCTCAACTGCTTCTGGACTTAAACCTGCCAGTCCAAGTTTGTTTTTCTTATTGTAACCGTTAAGATCATTTGCTAATTTACCGGCCTTTTCAACCTCCTGCAGCTTTGCTATTGTATTAAATCCCAGTTTTTTAAGAGGTTCAATCCACTCCTCAGGGATACCAAGTCCAAGATATTCTTCCTTTTGACTTTCAACTTTCAACTTTTGACTTACCGGTTTCATCTGCGGGAAAAGAAGTACATCCTGAATTGAAGGTTGATTCGTCAGAAGCATTGTAAGTCTGTCGATCCCCATTCCCATGCCTGATGTAGGTGGCATACCCACTTCAAGGGCTTTAACAAAATCGAGATCAATGAACATAGCTTCATCATCACCTTTTTCTGAGAGCCTGATCTGATCCTGGAAACGCTCCATCTGGTCTAAAGGATCATTAAGTTCTGAATAAGCATTTGCGATCTCCTTGCAGTTGATGAAAAGCTCGAATCTTTCCGTAAGTCCGGGTTTACTCCGGTGCATCTTTGTTAGCGGGGAAGTTTCTGTGGGATAGTCAATTATGAAGGTTGGCTGGACAAGAGTATGTTCGCATTTTTCACTGAAAATGGCATCGATGAGCTTCCCTTTTCCCATTGTCGGATCATGGTCAATAGCAAACCTGTCGCACAATTTCCTTAATTCAGCCTCATCCATTCCCGATATATCGACACCGGTATTCTCCTTTATGGAATCAAGCATGCTAATACGTTTATAGGGAGGATTCATGTTGATGACCTTATCGCCGTAAGTTATTTCAGTCTTTCCATGAAGATCAAGAACAGCCTTTTTTATTATCTCCTCTGTAAAGGTCATCATCCAGTTGTAATCCTTATAGGCGATATAGATCTCCATTACAGTGAATTCAGGATTATGTGTCCTGTCCATACCCTCATTTCGGAAATCCTTTGAAAACTCATATACGCCTTCATACCCCCCGACAATAAGCCTCTTAAGATAAAGCTCGTTTGCTATCCTCAGGTAAAGATTAATATCCAGCGTATTATGGTGGGTAATGAACGGTCTGGCAGCAGCTCCTCCCGGGATCGGCTGAAGTATAGGTGTTTCCACTTCAAGATAGCCTCTGGAATTGAACAGCTCGCGCATCGACTGTATAATCTGTGTCCTTTTACGGAAAACATCCCGCACATGAGGATTTACGATAAGATCAATATAGCGCTGACGATAGCGCATCTCATGATCTGTCACTGCATCATAAACGATACCATCTTTTTCCTTTACAATGGGAAGAGGATGGAGCGATTTGCAGAGTATTGTGAATTCTTTAACATGCACCGTCGTTTCACCCATCTGTGTTTTGAAGACAAACCCCTTTACACCAATGATATCTCCGATATCAAGCAGGTGTTTGAATACTGTATCATACATTGTCTTGTCTTCACCCGGACAGATATCATCCCGGCGGATGTAGATCTGGATCCTGCCTGATGAGTCCATCAGCTCTGCAAAGGATGCGTTGCCCATGATCCTCCTGCTCATTATGCGGCCCGCAAGGCTGACATCCTGGAAATTATTCTTTTCCGGTGTGAAATTATCGAGTATTGCCTGTGCAAATACGTTGGTCTTATATTCAGCTGCAGGGTACGGATTTATGCCCAGCTTCCTGAGGTCCTCAAGGGATTTTCTTCTTATCTGTTCCTGTTCACTAAGTTCCGGGGTATTCATAACGGATTAAAAATATGTGCAAATATAGAAAAATTCATGCTACAGATATCAGCCTTTCAGAGCCCTGATCTCAGCATCAAATTTTTCACGAAGGAGTTGTGTTACTGGTCCCGGAATTCCTTTTCCTACTGCCTTCCCGTCAATCGAAATTACCGGTGCTATTTCAAAGGATGTATTGGTGATAAAGGCTTCTGTTATCTCTTCGAGTCTGCTTGCAGGCAGGGGTGTTTCACTAACTGAAATACCGGCTGCACGGGCAAGGCGGAGAACATTTTTTCTGGTTATTCCTGCAAGGACCTTTTCAGATTCCGGATGGGTAACCAGTATTCCGTCAATCACAAAGAATACATTTGAATGAGCGCATTCTGTTATATTTCCATCTTTAACAAAAATGCATTCAAGGGATCCGGATTCCCTGGCTTCCTGGAAACTCAGTATATTCGGCAGCAGCGATACCGATTTTATATCGCATCTGCTCCATCTCGTATCTTCCCTGAGTATGGTTTGAATGCCGGTTAAGATCATTTCCTTTTCAGGTCTGAATCCCCGGGCAAAAGCATAAACAGTCGGAGGAATGGGAGGTGAGGGAAAAGCATGATTCCGTTTTGTTGCTCCGCGCGTAACCTGGAGATAGACCAGGGAAGGTATGTCATGCAGGTTGTTCCGTTCAATAAGCTCAAGTGCAGATGAAGGGAATGATTCAGCACCGGGCCATTCAATACGGATTTCTCTCATGCTTCTTTTAAGCCTTGTCATGTGACTCTCCATGTCATAGAAAAATCCCTGGTACCATCTGGCAACCTCGTAAACGCCATCGGCAAAAAGAAATCCGCGGTCATCGGGATCGATATGGATCTGATCTCTGGGGAGGAACGATCCGTTGAAGTATGCTGTTTCCATTTTTTTAAATCCTTTCTTTTTTACCCCCCAACCCTCGTCTTTTTTGCCCCCTTCAGGGGTGTTGGGGGGCATCTACGCTGGTTCAATAATTACTGTTTTATAATCAATTTTCGATCTTGCCTCTTCAGGAGATGAAGCGTTACCGCAGGCTGACTGAACAAACAGAGATGCCCCAAGTACGGTTGTCTCCTTCTGATCGATGACTTTAATAGGTACACCTGTATAATCTGCTCTTAGCCTGTTCCATAGCCTGTTCTTTGATCCTCCCCCGACACACAAAATACTTTCCGCTTTGAAACCCCCTGCCTCTTCAAGGGCTGTCTTACCTTCTACTAATCTCTCTGAAAGAGCTTCAAGCATTGCACGATATATTTCGTCACGGGTTGATTCCATGGTGAGACCAAGGATCTCTCCTCCCGGTTTTCCTTTCAACTCCTCATAAAATTTTGTTACAACCCTTACCCCGTTGCAATTGGCAGGTACTTTTTCGGCTCCGGCAATCATAGCTTCATAAACGTCTTTCCTGATATCACTATAAAGATTCCTTCTTGCCCATTCAAGCACCCCTGAGGCAATCCATTGATTACCAATATTATACAAACCAGGACGTGAATCAAGCTCAGTAGTGATTGTCATGTCAAGCTGTTCTTTCCCTGATCTGTAACCTTCCGACCGCACCATTAATATTTCCCACGTGCCGGAGCTGAGAACAGGCTGGTTTATTTCCGCTCCTGAACCAAAGATCGCAAACTGGGTATCATGACCGGTTGCAACGACAGGAACGTTAGCCGGGATGCCTGTTTGTTTCGATGCCATTTTATTGATGCTGCCGGTTATGGTTCCCGCTTCAACAATATCACCAAATTTATCCGGGGGAAATCCCAGGCGGTCAAGAATGGTTTTCGAAAACTTCCTGGCGGAAAGGTTTGTCAGCATTGATGTACCCGCCATGGTCGTATCATTAACCATTTCGCCTGTAAGCATATATGAAAATATTGAGGGCATGAAAAGAAACCTGTGGCTTTTCTCTGCCAGCTCAGGTTTTTGTTCGGCAAACCATATCAGCTTGTTTATTGTATTGAAGGTAAAAGGAAGAACACCGCACTCTTTGTACAAATCAACAAGGGGTATGTACTTCCCGATGTCAGCCATTATCCTGGCTGTTCTTTCACACTGCCATGATATCACAGGGTAAAGCATCCTGCCTGACCTGTCAAAGAGAGTTCCGTCTACACCGAATGCAGTAACCGTTACGCCAATAATTTCGTCCGGACTGATCTGCCTTATCACTTTTTTTGATGCCCTGCACATCTTCTGCCAGATCTCATCAACATCCCATATCCTGTACTCCGGATAAAAAGGATCGGGCTTTGTACTATTCGGGATTGATTCGGAAGCTTTTATGATGCCCCTGCTGTTTATGGCAATTACTCTGACATTGGTAGCACCACAATCAAAGACAATCACTATATCGCTTTTTGTGTTCACCCCAGATCCTTCAAAAATGTGAACGATGCCCCCATAGCCAGAAACGCAATAACATAAATTACCAGCACTACAATAACCAGGATGCCAATATATGTAAAATATAATCTCAGATTTTTGAATGCTTTTTTCAGCTCCTCTTTATCATAAGTTTTTGCAACGCCCGACAGAAATTTTGAGAAACGGAAAATATAAAGCATAGGGAAAAAATAGATTACAGACGCCGCAATAATAATAATACATACCAGCCATCCCGGGTAGCTGGTTGCCGTATCTCCTTTATTAAAGACTGAAAGAAAAATGCCTGCAAATATTCCTACTATCAGCAGAACGCCTATGCCGATAAATCCCAGAATGGCAAGGAACATTGTCCACTTACGGGTTCTGTCAAGATCTTTCAGGGTTTCTGCTTCTATTTCAATTTTTGTGATTTCTTCAGAATTATCCATTTAATTTAAGCAGTTTTAATTCAATATGCCTTTGTACCATTGTGCCGTTAAGCC
>CAYWEQ010000003.1:14538-29782 GCA_964457185.1 uncultured Rikenellaceae bacterium | reverse complement strand
TGTCCGTAGCTTGATGCAGAATGATTAGCGCCCCAGTTGGCCATTACTGAATAAACGTCAGTGAAAGGACCTTTGCCGGTGAGTCTTGGTGTGAACCATGTTGTGGGCCATGTCGGATCTGTTCTGTCAGTCAATATCTTATGGACTTTTCCGGGCAGTTCAATCGTCCAGCCTTCGGCAAGCTGCAGCACCGGTCCGAGTCCTTTCACCAGGTTCACTCTTGATATTGTCAGCGGCATCACGCCTTTTGTGTTGAACTGGGATGAAAATCCTCCTCCCCTGAAATATCCAGTGTTTGCAGGTTCCCAAAAAGTGGCCTTCAGGCATTCGAAAGCATCCTTTGATGTTATTTCCCAGAAAGGTTTTATACATGATTCGCCTTTCCGTGTCTCCCTTCCCGAGAAATCGAGAGCTGAAGCGCCCGAATTGATAAGATGGATGATCCCATTTAGAGCCAGGCCTGAAGGTTTGATGCCTGTTACCCGTTTTATGGCAGCCGGGCTCCAGTACGTGCGGATGTCAGAGAACATCTGGGCAGTGTTGGTAAGAAGATATCCGAAAAGCATTGGCACTCCGTTCATCGCATCGTTCTCGGTGGCAACAAGATAAGGGGGTCTTATTCCGTTCCAGTCAAATGAAGAGCAGAGTATCGCCTCAAGAAAATCACCGTTCGGCATGTGATCGGTCCATTGCCTTTGCCCCTGGAATCCCGACAGGATAGCATTATGTCCGTTCGCTTCTTCTCCAAAACCAAGCTTCTTAAGCTTCGGATTACCGACCATGAGATCGCGTGCTATCATTGTCATCTTTACCACGATCTCCCACTCTTCATCCTTGCGGGCCCTTGATTTGGGTTTAGCATTTAGGTCTTTTCCCTCCCTGCAGTATTTCTTTGTCCAGGCAAGAGCTTTCTTATATTCATCCTTGTCATATATTCCCTCATTCAGGCGGCGGGTAAATTCGCTCATATCGACATATTCATTCCTCATGCCGAGATATTCCTGGAAGAAGTCTTCCCTGACAATTGATCCTGCAATACCCATAGAAACAGATCCCATCGACAGGTATGATTTCCCCTTTACGTAAGAAACTGCGAGACCTGCACGTACAAACCTCAGTATCTTTTCACTTACATCATCAGGGATTGACTGGTCGCCCGCATCCTGGACATCATGACCATAAATGCCGAATGCCGGTAATCCTTTCATGGTATGTCCGGCAAGAGCAGCGGCAAGATAAACTGCCCCCGGACGTTCTGTTCCGTTGAAACCCCAGATAGCTTTTGGAATAGTATTATCCATATCTATTGTTTCACTCCCGTAGCACCAGCAGGGAGTGACTGTAAGACTGATCCCGACACCTGATTTTTTAAACTTTTCAGTGCAGGCAGCTGCCTCGGCAACACCTCCAATGGTAGTATCGGCAATAACACATTCAACAGGCTTGCCACTCGGGTATTTCAGATTCTTTGAAATAAGGGCGGCTGCATTCCTGGCCATATTCATGGTTTGTTTTTCGAGAGATTCCCTCACCCCGCGCTCGCGGCCGTCAATAGCAGGACGAATACCCACTTTCGGGAAATCGCCGATAACTGCCTGATAGTTATGGTTGATTTTTATTTCATTGGTTGCCATAGGATGTATTTTTTGAAGTTTATTCTCAGATCAAACAAATATAATGTTTTTTATTTTTTGTGTAACTCTGTACATGTGAATATGCCACAGAGTTTTTGTATTTTTGCAGGAATTGAATTCTAAGGATGAAAAAGGGCAGAAGATTACCGGAATGGCTTAAAATGCAGCGTGCA
The DNA here is from genome assembly GCA_964457185.1 of uncultured Rikenellaceae bacterium. Lineage (GTDB taxonomy): Bacteria > Bacteroidota > Bacteroidia > Bacteroidales > VadinHA17 > LD21. The sequence continues at coordinate 27,975 of CAYWEQ010000003.1, read as the reverse complement.
AGCGGGGAGAATTATTCCAGGGTGAAAAGAATAGTTGAAGGCAACAGGCTTCATACCATATGTACGAGCGGGAACTGTCCCAATATTGGTGAATGCTGGAATGCAGGGACCGCAACTTTCATGATTCTCGGAGATATCTGCACAAGGGCGTGCAAATTCTGCAATACAAGAACAGGAAGACCCCTGCCTCCGGATCCGGATGAACCTCAGCGGCTTGCAGATTCAATAAAATCACTCGGACTGAAACATTGCGTGATCACCTCCGTTGATCGTGATGACCTGCCGGATAGCGGCGCCTCATTCTGGGCAGAGGTAGTAAAGAGAATAAAAGAAACAAATACCCGGATAACAATTGAGGCACTGATACCTGATTTTGACGGAAAGCCGGATAATATCAGGAAAATAATTAATGCCTCACCCGATGTAATATCACACAATATTGAGACTGTAAGGAGACTGACACCCCTGATCAGGACAAAGGCAAAATATGACCGGAGTCTTGACGTTATAAGATATATATCGGAAAAGGGCAGAATTTCTAAGTCGGGATTCATGCTGGGACTTGGAGAAACTGAGCATGAAGTAGTTGAGACCATGGATGATCTGTCAAAAACAGGGTGTAAAATATTAACCCTGGGACAGTATCTTAAACCCTCTGCAGAACATATGGAAGTGGTCGAATATATTACCCCGCAGAAGTTTGAAGAATACAGGAAACTGGCACTGAACAAGGGATTTGATTTTGTTGAAAGCAGCCCGTTGGTACGATCCTCCTTTCATGCAGAAAAACATGTGAGGGCTGGATAATTTTAATTATATTGCAACAACAGTAATGAGGGAGGATAATTGAGCTATAGTGTTAAATATGAGGATATTGGATTGTTGGATTATAAGGAAACCTGGGATTATCAGGCGGCAATCTTCAAGGAGCTTATAGTCAGTAAAAAGGACAATGAAAACGGTTCCGGTTCAGATAAACATGGCACGCTGATCTTTGTCGAACATCCTCATGTCTATACTCTCGGGAAAAGCGGTTCTGAAAACAATCTTATGCTCGACTATATCCAGCTCAGGGCTAAGGAAGCAAAATTTTTCAGGATAGACCGCGGAGGAGATATTACCTATCATGGTCCTGGTCAGATAGTGGGATATCCGATATTCGATCTGGAAGCCATGAAGATAGGTCTGAAAGAATATATCTTCAGGCTTGAGGAGGCTATTATAAAAACGTTGCACGAATATGACCTGACGGGTGCAAGACTGGAAGGCGGAACAGGAGTATGGCTTGAGCCGGAGTTGAAAGACAAGGCAAGAAAAATATGCGCAATAGGAGTTAAGGCCAGCAGGTACGTTACAATGCATGGCTTTGCATTCAACGTAAATACCGACCTCACATATTTCAGCCACATAAATCCCTGCGGATTTACCGACAAGGGGGTAACCTCACTCGAAAAAGAACTGAGCAGAAGCCAGGATCTGGATGAAGTAAAAAACATTGTCAGGAGAAAACTCGGAGAGGTCTTTGACCTGGACTGGACAAATATGAAGAGCTGATGGAAAAGAAATGGATTATCAAGGAGAGGGGAGACAATGTTGCCGTGAAACAACTTGCGGGAGAGCTCGGAGTATCTGAATCACTGGCAAACCTGATGATACAGAGAAACATAACAACTCCTGAAGAGGCACATACGTTTTTCAATCCAAGTCTTGATTACCTTCATGATCCCTTCCTGATGAAAGACATGAATATTGCCGTCGATCGCCTTTCAACAGCGATAAAAAAGAATGAAAAAATACTTGTATATGGCGATTATGATGTGGACGGAACAACGGCAGTAGCCCTTGTCTATTCATTTCTGAAGGAGCAGTATTCAAATGTTGAATATTACATACCTGACAGGTATAAAGAGGGTTACGGGGTATCATTCCAGGGGGTCGATTATGCGGTCCAGAATAATTGCAAGATGATTATAACTCTCGATTGCGGAATCAAGGCAGTCGAAAAGATACGGTATGCAAAAAATAAAGGACTCGATGTGATCGTATGCGACCATCATTACCCGGGGTATGAAATACCGGGAGCGCTTGCCGTCCTTGATCCCAAACAGCCTGGCTGTAACTATCCCTATAAGGAACTATCCGGTTGCGGGGTGGGATTCAAGCTGGTACATGCCTATTCGAGGATCCATGGAATGCCCTTCAGTACAATTGTGCAATACCTCGATCTTGTAGCAGTGAGCATTGCATCCGACATTGTCCCGATAACCGGAGAGAACAGGGTGCTTGCTTATCTTGGTCTGAAACAGCTTAACGAATCCCCAAGGATGGGTCTGAGGGAGATAATAAGAGAAGCTGAAGTGTACAGGACACTGACCATCGAAGATGTCGTTTTTAAGATCGGTCCCCGGATAAATGCTGCGGGCAGGATGGAAACAGGAAGCAGGGCTGTGGAACTTCTTATTGCCAATGATACAAAGGTGGCAACAGGCATCAGCAAGGAGATCAACAGTTATAATATAGAACGGAGGAGCGTTGACAGGGTGATCACAACTGAAGCCATGAGGATGATCTCAGAGGACCAGAGCACCACAAACGCTAAAACAACCGTCCTTTATAATCCGTCATGGAAAAAGGGTGTTATAGGTATAGTGGCTTCCCGGCTCATTGAGACATATTACCGTCCTACAGTGATCCTTACCGAATCGAACGGATTCGCCACGGGATCAGCAAGATCGGTTCAGGGCTATGACCTCTACCAGGCTATTGAGTCATGCAGCGACCTCCTCGAAAGCTTTGGAGGACACATGTTTGCTGCAGGACTCACCCTGAAAAAAGAGAATATCAAACCTTTTATAGAAAGATTTGAGCAATATGTGAACAGTACCATCACCGAAGACCAGATGCTGCCAAGAGTGCTGATCGATACCGAACTCTCTTTTTCAGAGATCAACGAGGAATTTTTTAAAGTGATGAGCCAGTTCCAGCCGTTCGGCCCTGAGAATATGTCACCGATATTTGTTTCAAGAAATGTCTTTGACAACGGATCAGGACGAATGGTAGGTGCGAGCGGTGAACACCTGAAGCTTGACCTGTGCCAGGAATCAACGGGAACAAAAACACTTCCTGCTATAGCATTCGGGCAGGCCAATCATTTTGAATATATCAGGAAAGGCAATCCGCTTGATGTCTGTTATTCAGTGGAAATGAATGAGTTCCGGGGCAACAAGAATCTCCAGCTCAATATCCGCGACATCAAAACACCTGAAGAAAACAGCTGACGGCATCACTTATTAATCTGTCCGGGGAAACAATGAAGAGAAAGTTTAAGATATATCTTAAAGATTGTACCGGATTGGAGGAGATTGAAAACGGTTCAGTCGATGCTATTATCACAGATCCTCCTTACGGCATATCATTTCAGAATAACTACTGGGACAGGGAGCTTCCTGATAAACAGATCTGGACAGACTGCCTGAGGGTACTCAAACCCGGTGCATTTGCACTGATTTTTTCTTCAGTAAGACTTCTTCATCGCTTGATGGTAGAGATTGAAGATTCGGGATTTTTAATCAAAGACATCTTATTCTGGGCTTTCCTTAACGGAATGCCCAAAAGCAGGAACATAGCACTTGAGATTGATGCATTATCAGGAGTTGAAAGCAAAGTAGTAGGCAGGTATTCCTATGTCCAGGGATATAAAAAAGGCGGTGCCGGCAACTATAAAAACAATTTTGAGAAATTCAAATACGAACCGGCTTCACAGTCCGGTAAAAGATATAAAGGTGCAGGACTTGGCATCAAACCGGCCTATGAGCCAATAATTATGGTTCAGAAACCGCTTGAAAAGAAACTGACTGTTGCTCAGAATGTTTTAAAATACGGAACCGGGGTGTTGAATATTGACGCAGCCAGAATACCCTATGCCAAAGGTGAAAAGAATGTAGGGCACAATCCTCACACCGGGGGAAGAGTAACCTCAAATATTTTACGCACAGAAGAGTTTGCAGATGGTTATGACAAGTTTTTTGTTATTCCAAAAGTACGTCAGCATGCAGAGGATTATAATTACCATCCGACAATAAAACCGGTGGATCTTATGCAGCATTTAACAAAGCTTGTCACTTTTGAGAATCACCTGGTGCTTGATCCGTTCATGGGTACTGGCAGTACAGGCATAGCATGCAAGGCTCTGAAAAGAGGCTTCATCGGATATGAAAATGATCCCGGATATTTCAAAATTGCCAGAAAACGTTTCAAAGAATATTTAACAACTGAAAGACCGCAAGACTGAAAGACAATTTTAGAACCATATTCTGAACTGCATCCTCAGTTCATCTTTTTCTACAGGGGAAGTTCCATCTTCAAACAAAGTGGTCAGTCCATACTTAATCCTGAGTTCAGCAATATCAGCTATCTCCCATTGTGCCATTAAATATGTACGACTCCCTTTTCCTGAAAGTGCGGGTATGCTGAAGCTGTACAAAAGATCATTTTCATACGCATAAAGCCTTGAATTCCAGTCATCTGTGCTGAAAATGCAATACCTCAGCCAAATTGTGACCGGAGCCTGCCGGAACCTGTATTTGAGATCCTGTAACATCAGCATGCCTTTACTGCCGGATTCATCAGCAGTTTTGTAATCAATCCGGGTTGTAAGAGCAAGATTCCCGGCGGGAGAATACTTTACAATAGTTCTCAATGTTCTGACAGTCAGCTCTTCAATTCCCGGGATGCCCGGTTCATCATTCGCATCACACATCGAATACCTGTAATTATAAGAAGCCTCGATTCTAATGCTTTCAGCAGGAATATATATAAGTTTTATCTCCTGCTTCCTGGCCATGGACGGATAACTGGTTCGATACTTTAACCAGGGGAACCAGGCGATGTCACAACCGGCACTGATGAAAAGATGCTTTGCAGCTTCAAACGTAAAGTTACCCAGAAGGCCATACTCATTTCCAGTTGAGGAGCCGCTTCCCGGACCTCTGCTGTGAAATGCGGCAAACCCCGGATCATAATTCCTGTAAAGGAAGTTTATGGACAGCCTGTCAGATGGTCTGAGTGCAACACCCTGTACCATGGCAAAGTCCTGCGAATCATCAGCTGAGACTTCACCAAACAATAAAATCCTTTTTATCAGGCTTTTATAGTAAGCAGAAAAGACCCTGTTTATCTTCCCTTCAAATCCGTAAAGATCTTCAGGACCGCTTGTTAAATTCACGGGAAGTGAAAACCTGCTTTCTGACCAGGTCAGGCCAAACCTGACGGATGGAATATTATAGTTGATATTAATGCCATAGAAGGTTTCGGAAACAGCATCTTTTTTCTGAATCAGAGATACAGTATTATGCAGCCCGGCTTTATAAAGGTTTGACACATATAGTTCTGTAGAATCTGCTGATGAGCTGACAGTTGCATCAATTTTGTTACGGGACAGGAACAGTGAAACTCCCAGGTTTTTTATGGAAAATTCGGCAGCAACACCCCTGAAAAAGTTATTTTCATCACTTGAAGTGTATGGTCTTATTTCGTCACGTCCAGTCATATAGCCTGCTGACGTAAGTGAAAGTCCTGTTCGCATCCTGGTATTTATATGAGTGCCCTGTCCGAAACGGGCGGAATAATCACCCAGGATCAATTGCCGGATCATTCCCTTTCCCGCCCAGGAAAAATATGAAGAAAGAAAATCGGGAAGGGGAGGAGAGCCTGAAAAAAATTTTTCACCGGCATCTTTTTCGACTGTCAGTCCTCCGGAAAATGAACGTGCAGTAACTTTGTATTTAAGCAATGTTTTCCATAGCGGACCAGATGAGGACGTATCGCTTTCACCCGGTTTAATTATATAGTTAGTGATGAGTGTATTTTGGGGATTAAGCTTTTTGGGGAGGTCATTATCATTGTATTTGAGTGAAATGAACGGCATCATTATTTCAGTCGCCTGGCGGTCAAATCCGGGGATGGAAGCTATCTCATAAACTGATAGAATAGCTCCGGATTTTTTGATATGATCTATGATCGACCTTATCTGAAAGTCAGAAAGGAAAAACAGGCGTGATATTTCAGATTCGGCTCCGGAGTTGATATTAACAGGATTTTCTGAAAGCTCATGGAGCTGTTCAATGAACAATTCAGCAGCATCAGGATCTGATTCATCAGCAGCGAGTTGTTCGGCTATTTCTGTAATTGTTTCGGATAGCTTTTCACCCTGGCAAAACACATTGTAACAAACTGATGATATGGTAATCAGTATTATAATTTTTTTACCCACGAAGGGACACAAAGTGCACACAAAAGGCACAAAGGAGAATCGTATATCTTTAATTATCGTCATTTGAATATGTATTTCAATACTCTTGGTGATTACATCATCTGATACTTAATAAATTCTTTGTGTGACTTTGTGATTTTCCTTAGAGTCCTTTGTGGTTATTTATAACGGATCTTGAATATCAGGGAAGCCGATGAAGTTATCCCCAGCTTTTCGTGAGTTGCAAAGCCAAGATCGAGTTGCAGTGATTTCAGTATATATCCCAGTCCGAAGCTGAATGAGGTATTTTCAGTGCAGAATCCTCCCCGGAGCAGGAATTTTTCAAATACCTCATACTCAAATCCGCTCCTTATAATCAGTTTTTCCCCGGAACTCATTTCCGCTTCAGCCCCTGCCGAAAGAACCTTGCTGAGTTTAATACCGGCACCAGCCCTGATTACAGACGGCAGAAATGTTTTTCTAAGGGAATTAGGTACAGGATTGAAAATATGAATTCCTATGGTGATACTCTCTTTCGGTAAAATAATCAGACCGGCCTCGAAAGTAACTGATTGCCTGTTCTCATATTCCCCTGATGTTCTCTCCGAAAAATAATCTACCTGCACTCCCGCCGCAATATTTTCCGAGAGAGCCATTCCGCAGCTTATTCCGCCCAGCTCCCTCCTGAAATGATAATAACCGAAACGGGAATATATTATGCCAATGGAAGCGCTGCCGGCAGGGATTATGAGACCGGCTGATCTTGTTCCCAGTTCACTGATATTGAACCTGTTTTCGTAGTTGATTCCGGCTGACAGCGACTTATTGCCGGCAAGCAGCGCCTGGTTATGGAATGAAGACCAGAATCCGCTTTTCATTATGAATACGGATCCCATTCCTGCTCCGTCTGCTCCCACGGTAATATGGTATGGATCACCTCCTGAAGCAGATGAGGAGAGAAAAACAATTAAAACCGAAACAGTAATTTTGTGCAGCGAGTACAAAACGTTTCAGGTATAAAATATAAAGATACGAAAAAAACCAATTCCCTGATGCTGATATTACTAATATTTGCTTTTTGATTTATAATCCCCAACCCCCCTTCAGGGGGGCAGGGGGGGTATCAGTTTGTTTTGTATTTGAACCTGACTTTTTTCAGCTCTTCGTTGGCATTGACGATTTTCTTCTTCAGGCTCTCCCTGTACTTAATGACCTCTTTCATCACTTTATCATCGCCGGCAGCAATTATCTGTGCAGCAAGGATCCCCGCATTCTGGGCTGCATTTACACCAACTGTTGCCACAGGAATGCCGGGAGGCATCTGGAGGATGGAAAATATGGAATCAAGACCTTCAAGCGAGGCATTGATGGGCACTCCTATAACGGGAATAGGAGTCATTGCAGCTATTACTCCCGGGAGATGAGCTGCCATTCCTGCAGCTGCAATGATGACTTTAATACCGCGTCGCGCAGCACCTCCTGCAAATTTTTCAACCTCTTCCGGGGTTCGGTGAGCCGACAGTGCATGCATCTCAAAAGGTACTTTAAGGTCATTGAGTATCACAGCCGCTTTCTCCATCACCGGCAGGTCAGATGTGCTTCCCATTATGATGCTTACCAGAGGTTTCATATGAATTGTTTAAATTTAACTTCCTGACAAGGACAAAAATAAGCTATTATTTTCATATTTTCGCTCCGGCTTGATATTCAATAACCATCCCTATGAACGAAGTAAGAATACTTGACAAAAAGTTCAGGGAGCTTATCTCTGAACAGGCAATCAGGAAACGAGTTGATGAGATTGCCCTGCAGATCAACCGCGACTTCACCGGCAGCGAGGTTATTTTTGTCGGAATCCTTAACGGGGCATTCATGTTTGCAGCCGACCTTTTCAGAAAGACTGAACTAAATGCAAGGATCACATTCGTAAAACTTGCTTCCTACCAGGGAACAAGTTCATCAGGATCGATAAAAGAGCTTATAGGATGGAACGAAGACCTGGTCAATAAAAAGATCATAATCGTGGAAGATATTGTTGACACGGGGGCGACACTGGAACGTACAGTTAATGAGCTTGTTATAAGAAATGTTGCCGAAATAAAGATTGCAACAATGCTGCTTAAACCAACTGCTTACAAGAGAGATATCCCAATCCATTATATCGGATTTGAAATCCCGAATAATTTTGTTATCGGATATGGTCTTGACTATAATGGTTATGGCCGTAACCTTCCGGCGATTTATACACTGGTCAAATGATTCAAATTTAATTTCATACTATGGTAAATTTTCTGATTTTTGGTCCTCCGGGATCGGGCAAGGGAACCCAGTCGGTAAGGCTGGCTGAGAAATTCAATCTTACACATCTTTCAACAGGCGATATGCTCAGGGCTGAGATCGCTGCAGGCACTGAACTTGGAAACAGAATGAGCTCAATAATGTCAAAAGGCGAACTGGTGCCGGATGAAGTTGTGATTGAACTTATAGCCAGGAAGATTGACTCAACAAAAGGGACCGCAGGATTCCTTTTCGACGGATTTCCTCGTACTGTGGAGCAGACCATTGCTCTTGAAGAAATGCTGGAAGAGAGAAAGATGAGAATAAACAGCATGCTGGTCCTTGAAGTGGAGCACGATGAACTGGTAAAACGTCTTGTGCTGAGAGCAGAACAATCGAGTCGTCCAGATGACAGGGATCCTTCAGTGATCGAAAACAGGATCGATGTATATAAGGCAAAAACAGAACCTATCATCGATTATTGCCGCCAGAGAGGCATCTACCAGCCTGTTGATGGCATGGGAAGCATTGAGGATATCTTCGGGAGACTTTCAGGGTATATGAAGAAACTGATATGACCCCCCACCCCCCCTGAAGGGGGATGTCGCAAAGCGACAGGGGGTTTGCCCATTTATGTATATTCAAAACATGCCTGAATCTAATTTCATTGACTACATAAAGATCTTCTGCCGTTCGGGAAACGGAGGAGCAGGTTCTGCCCACCTGCGAAGGGAGAAATTCATCCCAAAGGGAGGCCCCGACGGAGGAGACGGAGGAAGGGGAGGACATGTGATCGTGAGGGGAAACAACCAGATGTGGACGCTGCTTCACCTGAAATACAGGCGCCATATATTTGCAGTAAACGGAGAACGGGGAGGCGCACAGCAATCTACAGGCGCCGATGGCAAAGATATTGTTATTGAAGTCCCGCTGGGTACAGTTGCCAGGACAGCAGAGACTGAGCAAATTATGTTTGAGATAACTACAAACGGAGAAGAAAAGATCCTTGTAAAAGGCGGACGGGGAGGACTCGGTAATACTCATTTCAAATCATCAACAAACCAGACACCCCGGTATGCCCAGCCCGGTGAGCCAGGGATTGAAGACTGGTTTATCCTTGAGCTTAAAATACTGGCTGATGTAGGACTCGTAGGATTTCCGAATGCAGGCAAATCAACACTTCTTTCAGTGGTATCGGCAGCGAAACCCAAAATTGCTGATTATCCGTTTACAACACTTACCCCGAACCTCGGCATCGTAAGCTACAGGGAAGGTAAATCATTTGTAATGGCTGATATCCCGGGGATAATTGAAGGAGCCCATGAAGGAAAAGGTTTGGGGATAAGGTTTTTAAGACATATTGAACGGAATTCAATCCTTCTTTTTATTGTCCCTGCCGACAGTAAAAATATCAGGAAAGAGTATGAGATACTTGTGAATGAACTTAAAATGTACAATCCTGAACTTCTCGATAAGAGACGTGTACTGGCAATCTCAAAATCAGACCTGCTTGATGAGGAGCTTATGAATGAGGTGCGAAAGGATCTGCCTGATCTTCCGAGGGTATTCATTTCATCAGTCACAGGATACGGAATTTCAACATTGAAGGATATGTTATGGAAGGTTTTGAATAATTAACCGGTGATTCTATGCTTGAACAACTCGACCAGCAGCTTTTTCTCTTTCTGAATTCTCTCAACTCGCCATTCTGGGACAAGATAATGTATGCCATAAGCGGGAAAATAATCTGGTTTCCCCTTTATCTTGCGATCCTGATCTGGATAGGGTACAAGAACAAAAGGAAATTTCCGGTAATCCTGCTTTTTATAGTAATTGCAGCAACCCTTGCCGACCAGGTATCAGTTCAGCTTTTCAAAAACGTCTTCCACCGGCTGCGGCCATGTCACGAACCAGTGCTGCAGGGGATGGTTCATCTTGTGAACGGTGAGTGCGGGGGGTTGTACGGATTTGTGTCATCACACGCAACAAATGCATTCAATGTTGCACTGCTCAGCATCATGTTCATCAGAAAGAGATGGTATACGATAACCATGATTATGTGGGCTCTCACTGTCGGGTACAGCAGGATCTATCTTGGTGTTCACTATCCCGGGGATGTAATTTGCGGTTCGCTTCTTGGAGCGCTGATCGGATGGAGTGTTTACAAGTTATATGAAATTACTGATGTTAAGATGCTTGGCAAGAAACAGTACTTTAACAAATAATTCCATCCATGCTCTGCCTGAATCTTGAAACAACAAATCCTTTCTTCAACCTTGCTGTTGATGAATACCTCCTTAGGAATAAAAATGATGAGTACCTGATTCTGGGCATAAACAGTCCATCAGTCATTATCGGAAAACACCAGGTGGCTCACAGGGAAGCTGATACAAGGTTTATTCATGAGAGAGCTATCCCCGTGATAAGAAGGATTTCAGGGGGAGGAACAGTTTACCATGACTTCGGCAATCTTAATTTTACATTCATCCTGAACAGCACAAAAGGGAAGCAGGTCGATTTCAGGAAGTACACTCTGCCTGTAATAGAATTCCTTGCAACATTGGGCATCACAGCCGATTTTGAAGGGAAGAATGATTTGAAAGTCAATGGATTGAAAATATCGGGCAATGCCGAACATGTTCACCGGGAGAAAGTCCTGCATCACGGCACACTCCTTTTCAGCACACTTCTGGATGATTTAAAAGGATCACTTAGAAAAAACAAATCAGGTTATTCAACCAGGGCTGTTGAATCAAATCCTTCCTCTGTGGCGAATCTTAAAGAGATTATCAGGGATGTGAATGGTATAATTGAATTCAGAACGAGAATGCTTGACTTTTTCCTCAGACATGAGGGAAACACCCTGGTTGAACTGAGCGCTGAAGAGAAATCAGGGATCCAGGCACTGGAAAGATCAAAATACCGGACATGGGAGTGGAACTACGCCTATGGTCCTGATTATTATTTCATTAACAGGTTTGAATTTAACGGGAAAAAGCACTTCTGCAGGTTGTTCGTAAAAGGAGGGATAATCCGGGAGTGTGAGATGGAAGGATCAGGTGAAATGATCGCCGCAGGGAAGAAACTGGTCGGCTACAGACATATGGTAAAGGATATGGTTGAGGTATTCAGGCAGGAAAAAATCAAAATAACCGGATCAGTAATTTTTAAGTTCTTTTAATTAATGGATATTCTGAAATCAATAGGAGTATGGCTTGTGGGGATAACATTTCTGATTGTTTTCTTCCCGATTACGTTTATTGTCTGGTTGTTCGTTCTGCCGTTTGACAGGGAACGTAGCATAGTCCACTGGATGCTTATTTACCAGGCGGTTATCATATCATATATGGTACCGATCTGGAAAATTAATGTTGAAGGCAGGAAAAAAGCTGTTCCGGGGACCACCTATGTCATCATTTCCAATCACCAGTCAATACTGGATATACTGCTCATTAACTGTCTTCGTTACCGTTTCAAGTGGATCTCCAAAATAGAGAACAACAGAGTGCCGGTTCTGGGCTGGTATCTGAAAATGGCTGATTATATTACTGTTAACAGAGGAGACAAGGAAAGCAAGGAGAAAATGATGGAGGAATCATACCAGTGTCTGATGAGAGGCATATCAATTATGATATTCCCCGAGGGAACCCGTTCCTCTGACAGGGAGATTGCTTTCTTTAAAAGAGGCGCATTTCAGCTGGCAATCTATGCTGACAGACCGATCCTTCCGGTTCTGATGGATGGAACTGGCGGCGTGCTCCCAAAACATGGCCTGATTTTCGGTGGATTCCATAAAATAGTAATAAGGGTTCTTGATCCGGTAATGCCTGAATCTTTTGGAACACAGAATCCGGAAGAGTTAGCAATAAGATTTCAACAGATGATGATGGAAGCGTTAAAAGACCTCAGAAATGAAACAGGAACAAAATGAATTACGCTGATTCATACAAAAGGATCCTGAACAGGATGAGGTATTATGACTACCAGCATGGATTTATCCACAGTCATATCAACCAACAGGGAGGGTGGAACTCACATCAGGAAAAGTGCAGAAACCTGATAATGAAAGCTTTAAATCTATATAAACCAGAGAAAGTAACGGTTCTTGGCAGCGGATGGCTCCTTGAGCTTCCTCTTGCCGAAATGATTGATAAAACTAAAGAGATTGTTCTTGTAGATATAATTCATCCACCTGATGTGTATCGTCAGGCCCGTGGAATGAAAAAGATCAGGATAATAGAAGAGGATGTCAGCGGGGGTTTGATTGAAGAGGTTTGGAATAAAGCCGGAAAACGTACCTTTCTGAATAAACTTTCATCGCTCGATCAGATAATAATTCCTGAGTATCAGCCTCCTGAAGACCCGGGAATGGTAGTATCGCTGAATATTCTTACCCAACTAGAATACCTGCCGCTCAAATTGCTGAAAAGGAAATCAAGAGCGACTGAAGCAGAATTGAATCATTTCAGGGAAGAGATCCAGAAGAGTCATCTCAGGTTCGTGATGAAGCACAATTCGGTGCTGATTACTGATGTTATAGCAGTTTATACTGATGTTTCAGGGAATACATCAGAAAAGATAACCGCGCTGATTCCTATGCCGGCAGGCCGGATAACTGAAGAATGGATATGGGATTTTGATCTTAAATTTTCTGATTACAACAGGAAGAGATCGGTATTGAATGTTACCGGAATAATTTTATAAATACGGAACAAATCAGATGGTTTAATTGTCAAACAACCAAAGATGTTTCGCAAAAGATGAAATCACTGTTTTCTTCATTTATTCTCATGCTCTCTTTTCAACTGCTTTACGGGCAGGGAGATGCTGTCATTTCAGGGAAGATTTATGACATGTCAACGTTTGAACCGCTCCCCTATGCATCTGTGACAATTACAGCTGGCACAGAG
>CAYWEQ010000003.1:0-14438 GCA_964457185.1 uncultured Rikenellaceae bacterium | reverse complement strand
TATTTCACAGTCAGGAGGTTCAGTTCTGGATGTCATGAGGAATCTTCCAGGTATAACTATCGATCAGGAAGGTAAAGTAGAGTTGCGCGGCAGCGATAAGGTTACGGTGCTTATTGACAGCAGACAATCTAGTCTTACCGGTTATGGAAGCCAGAAAGGTTTATCAACCATTCCTGCATCGAATATAGAGAAAATTGAGATCATCAATAATCCTTCCTCAAAATATGATGCAGCAGGAATGGCAGGGATCATAAACATCATTTATAAAAAAGAAACTGCTTCAGGATTTAACGGAGATGCCGGATTTACTTTCGGAATGGGCGAGCTTACACGGCGAAAGAAAGATCTTCCGACGATGCTGGGCAGTTATGCATTTAATCCCAAATATATACCGGCACTTAATCTCAGCTACAGACGAGGAAGACTTAATACCTTCTTTCAGTCAGAAATCCTGCATCAGGATAGACTTCCTAATAATGAATTCACATCAAGGTTTTATGAGAACGGTGATATCACATTTTCGCAGGTGCCGGAAAACAGAAAGCAAACCCAGTACATTCTGAAGGGGGGTATCGATTTATTCCTTAATGATAATAATATTATTACTCTTTCATCCATATATGATTATGAAAGCCATCATGACACAGCCCAGGTACCATATATTAGAATGCCTCAGATGGAAAGATACAGATACTGGACATGGCTGGAATTCGAGATCACGGGTTTCATGAATTATTCGCTTGCCTACAAGCATAAGTTTGCCGAACCCGGACATGAACTTAATACAAATGTCCAGTATACAAGAGGGTGGGAGGATGAGGCATATCATCTCAATGACAGTTCATCATTAAGAATATCTGATGATTATACGCATATACTTGCAATTGAGCATACTACAAGTTTTGTTACGGATTATGTCAAGCCTCTTAAAAGCGGAAGGATTGAAACGGGCGTTAAACTGCAGGCACGGCGGATCCCTGTAACTTACGATATTGAAAACGGTACAATGTCAATAATCTATCCGGGGCTCGGCGGCTGGTCCGACTGGGGAGAGGATATTATGGCAGGGTACCTGAACTGGATCTATGAAACAAAAAAAGTAGATGTTGAGGCCGGACTGAGAGCTGAACAGACAAATGTTTTCTATGATCTCGCTGATGAAAATATCTATTATCCGCGGAATGACTCCTATAATTATTTCAACCTGTATCCGAACATCCGGTTAACCTTTAAGCTGAATAAAAGCAATAGTCTTTCAGTTTACTTCAATAAACGGATCGACAGACCGGGAGAACCTGAATTAAGAGTATTCCCCAAATATGATGATCCTGAACTTCTCAAGGTGGGGAATCCTTATCTCCGTCCACAATTCACAAATACTTACGAGGTGTCATATAAACTCAGATGGGAAAAAGGATCAATGTCACTGGCAGGTTATTACCGTACCACTAAGGATCCTTTTACCAGAGTTTACAGCCTTGACAGCACATCAACCGACTACAGCATTGTAAATAAGATATATCAGAATGTTGGAAGTGCGACCAATACAGGTTTGGAATTAATTATTAATCATGATATTACAAAATTCTGGAAACTATCAGGAAGTTTAAACGGGTATTTAAATACAATTCATGGATACAAAGGTATATTGTTGTTCCCCTATGAACGAGAATTCATAATTGAGGAAACAAGAGATAATTCAGCGGATATCAAGATAAACAACCAATTTACTTTACCCGGGGATCTCCAGCTACAACTGACCGCACTTTATTATACTCCCAAGAACATACCACAGGGGAAACAAATGGCAAGATCATCAGTTGATTTTGGTCTGAAAAAGAAAATCATCAAAGGTAAAGGAGAAATTGCATTTTCTTTAAGTGATATATTAAACAATTTCGGTATAAAGCAGGAAATCAAAGGTAATGGCTTTGATGCAGTTTATGAGAACTTTTATGAGACACAGATCATTTCTCTTGGTTTCAAATACAAATTTTAGAAAAAACAAGGCGATCCTGATAAGCCTTTTTTCAACACTTTTTATCATTCTGTAATTATCAATTAATCAACTTAATATTTTTACTCCTGTCTTTTTGTCAGATTTGCGGGTAGAAAATTCCGGTGTTTTGTTGAAAAATTGGCAAATGGCGACATATCTATTTAACTATATTTGCGCAAAAATTCTGAAAAATGTCGGTTGTTGGATATTCCGAAGAGCATATAAAAACCCTTGAATGGAGAGAGCATATCCGGCTGAGGCCGGGTATGTACATCGGGAAGCTGGGTGATGGTTCGTCACAGGATGACGGCATATATGTTCTGCTGAAAGAGGTGATGGATAATGCCGTTGATGAATACATGATGGGCTTCGGCAAGAAAATTGACGTCTCGATTATCGGCAAGGAAGTAAGAGTACGTGACTATGGCCGCGGGATCCCACTGGGGAAGGTGCTTGATGCTGTGGCAAGGATGAATACCGGGGCAAAATATGATTCAAAAGCTTTCAAGAAATCAGTTGGATTGAACGGTGTCGGGGTGAAAGCTGTAAATGCACTTTCTTCAAAATTCATTATCAGGTCAATACGTGATGGTCAGATAAAGGTTACCGAGTTTGAGCATGGGATCACTGTAAAGGATCATTCCCTCAAAGCGACAAAGGAGGAGAATGGAGTTGAGGTGATATTCCAGCCAGATGAAGGCATGTTCGGCAACTACTTCTACATTTCGGAATATGTGGATTCCATGCTGAAAAACTATGTATACCTCAACTCCGGACTGGTGATCAATTTCAACGGGAATAAATTCTTTTCGAGGAACGGGCTGGCCGATCTCCTGAACGAGAATATGAGCAAAGAGGGTCTTTATCCGCTTATTCACATTAAAGGCGACGATATTGAAGCTGCATTTACGCATGGCATGCAGTACGGAGAAGATTACTACAGCTTTGTGAACGGTCAGCATACAACACAGGGAGGCTCCCATCTGATTGCATTCAGGGAAGCTATTGTGAAAACAATCAGAGAATTCTATAAAAGGGATTATGATCCGGCCGACATACGGATATCAATAATTGCGGCTATAAGCATAAAAGTCGAAGAACCGATATTCGAATCGCAGACCAAGACCAAGCTGGGATCAAAAGATATGGGACCGGAAGGACCCTCTGTAAGAACATTTATCACGGATTTCATCAAAAAACAGCTTGATGATTATCTTCATAAGAATCCTGACACAGCCGGAATACTGCTGAAAAAAATTCAGGATTCGGAAAAAGAGAGAAAAGCCATTTCATCAATCCAGAAGCTGGCAAGGGAAAGAGCGAAAAAGGTGAACCTTCATAATAAAAAGCTCAGGGACTGCCGGATACATTATAATTCAAGTGATTCCAACAAGCTTGATTCAACGATCTTCATTACTGAGGGTGACTCTGCAAGCGGTTCAATCACCAAGTCGAGAAATGTTGAAACACAGGCAGTATTCAGTCTCAGGGGAAAACCGCTCAATTCATTCGGGCTCACCAAAAAAATAGTATATGAGAACGAGGAATTCAACCTGCTCCAGGCAGCTCTTAACATTGAAGACGGTATTGAAAACCTCAGGTACAATAATGTTGTGATTGCCACAGATGCCGATGTGGACGGAATGCATATCCGGCTTCTGCTTCTTACATTTTTCCTTCAGTTTTTCCCGGAACTTGTCAGAAAGGGGCATGTTTATATTCTTCAGACACCGTTATTCAGGGTGAGAAACAAAAAAGAGACCAGGTATTGTTATTCCCCGCAAGAAAAGGAGAAAGCAATAAAGGATCTGGGACCTAACCCGGAAATAACAAGGTTCAAGGGGCTGGGCGAAATTTCGCCTGATGAATTCAAACACTTCATTGGAAAAGATATGCGGCTTGAACCGGTGAGGATGAAGAAAACAGATGCTGTGAATGGTTATCTCGAATTCTATATGGGGAAGAATACTCCTGAAAGACAGGATTTTATCATTGATAACCTGAGAGTTGAAGAGTACAAAGTAGAGGAAGAAATCTTATAGATTCCCGGAAGATTACAAGTATGTTTATGGAAGAAATGGATCTTGATATTGACGGGCTTGACAGTGGGGAAGACGTTCCTGAGGGTCCGGCAGCCCTTCATTCAGTAACTGCCCTGTCGGGTATGTACCAGGACTGGTTTCTGGATTATGCATCTTATGTCATTCTTGAGCGCGCTGTTCCTGATCTTTATGACGGGCTGAAACCCGTGCAGAGGCGCATTCTCCATTCAATGAAACGCATGGACGACGGGCGCTTCAACAAGGTAGCCAATATAATAGGCCATACGATGCAGTTCCACCCTCACGGAGATGCCTCAATAGGCGATGCACTTGTGCAGCTGGGACAAAAGGAACTGCTTATCGATACACAGGGGAACTGGGGGAACGTGCTCACCGGCGACGGGGCGGCAGCTCCAAGATACATTGAAGCAAGATTATCAAAGTTTGCTCTTGATGTGATCTTTAATCCCAAGACCACCGAATGGAAGCTTTCTTATGACAGCAGAAACAAGGAACCTGTTACACTTCCGGTTAAGTTTCCGCTCCTCCTGGCACTGGGAGTGGAAGGAATTGCCGTTGGTCTTGCTTCAAAAATACTGCCCCATAACTTCATTGAACTGATAGATGCAACTATAGAATATCTCCAGGGTAAGAATTTTGTGATCTATCCAGATTTTCCGACTGGCGGCTTTATCGATGTTTCAAAATACAATGAAGGACAAAGAGGCGGTGTCGTCAAAGTAAGATCAAAAATTGAAAAGATCGACAAGAAAACCCTGGTAATCACTGAAATACCATTTGGAAAGACAACATCTTCACTGATTGAATCGATTATAAAGGCTAATGAAAAAGGGAAGATTAAGATCAGGAAGATTGACGATAATACCTCGTCCAAAGTGGAAATAATGATTCACCTGATGCCGGGTGTATCGCCTGACAAAACAATTGATGCCCTTTACGCCCTTACTGATTGCGAATATTCCATCTCACCCAACACCTGCGTTATTGCAGACAACAAGCCTTCATTTATGGGGGTAAGCACAATACTAAAACACTCTGCTGACAGAACCGTTGAATTGCTTAAGGCCGAACTCGAGATCAGAAAGAATGAACTGCAGGAAGAATGGCATATGTCCTCACTCGAAAAAATCTTTATCGAAAAAAGGATCTACCGCGATATTGAAGAGTGTGAAACATGGGAAGGTGTGATTGCTGCAATTGATAACGGACTGAAGCCTTACAAGAAGAAATTATTGAGGGAAGTTACCAGGGAGGATATTATCCAGCTCACTGAAATCAAGATAAAGAGAATATCAAAATACGATGCCAAAAAGGCCAATGAACATATAAAGGGAATTGAAACGGAACTCGATGAGGTGAAAAATCATCTCAGTAATATTGTGCCTTTTTCAATTAATTATTTTAAGCAGATAAAGAAAAAATACGGAAAGGGGAGAGAAAGAAAAACCGAGATCAGAAGCTTTGACACTATACTGGCAACCAAGGTTGTTGCAAGCAATGCAAGGCTTTATATAAACTACAAGGAAGGATTTATCGGGACAGGCCTGAAAAAAGATGAATTCGTATGTGACTGCTCGGATATTGATGATATACTGGTGATAAGGAAGGATGGCGTTTACCTCATCACCAGGGTGGCGGAAAAAGTTTTTGTCGGGAGTGACATTCTTTATGCCCAGGTATTCCTTAAAAATGATGAGCGCACAATATACAATATCGTTTACCAGGATGGGAAGGATGGTCCGCTGCTGGCAAAACGCTGCGCAATCACAGGTCTTACCCGTGATAAGGAGTACAATCTCACAAGAGGAACACCCGGTTCAAAAATAGTTTACTTCAGCGCCAATCCAAACGGTGAAGCAGAAGTAATTAAAATCCATCATAAGCCAAAGGCCCGGCTCAAGAAAGTCGTTTTTGAGTTTGATTTCGGACAGATGAACATTAAAGGAAAATCTTCAATGGGGAATATCCTGACAAAGAATGCTGTTCATAAAATAACACTGAAGGAAAAAGGACTTTCAACCCTGGGCGGTAGAAAAATATGGTTCGATGATTCCGTCTTCAGACTTAATGTTGACGGCAGGGGGCTTTTCCTTGGCGAATTCAGCGCCGATGAAAAAATTCTGGTCATTACGAAGAGCGGATTCTTCAGACATACAGGCTATGATCTGTCAAATCATTTTGAGGAAAACTTTCTTGTAATTGAGAAATTCAGGCCGGAAAAAGTATACTCATCCGTGTACTGGGATGCTGAGCAGAAGTACTATTATCTGAAAAGATTCATGATCGAGGAATCGGAAAAACCGCTTTGTTTCATTAATGAACACCCGGAATCACGGCTTGTGAGCATTACTGAAGTCGAATACCCTCGGTTCGAAATCCATTTCGGGGGTAAGCACAAGAACCGCGATGCAGAGATAATTGAGGTGGCTGAATTTATCGGGGTGAAGAGTTATAAGGCTAAAGGCAAGCGGCTTACCAGCTTCACAGTCGAAAATATACAGGAACTTGAACCTGTTGTAAAAAAAGAGAGCACACTGCCTTACACAGAAAAAGATGATGACGAACAAACCGTTCAGCCGCATGAAGACCCTGCACAGATGAAACTCGAATTATAATGCCTGAAAAAAAACTGGTATATATTATTGGTTTTATGGGCAGCGGCAAATCAACCGCGGGAAAAAGGCTTGCCTCACAGCTGGGATGGGCATTCATCGACCTTGACCGGAAAATAGAGGAGAAGGCAGGAAAAACAATTCCGCAGATTTTTTCACAGGACGGCGAAGATCATTTCCGTGAAGTTGAGACAGATGTTTTAAGAAGCATGGGTTTCCTTTCCGAAACAGTAGTGTCGACAGGCGGCGGTACTCCCTGCCATGGTGATAATATGAAATTCATGCTTGAGACCGGATTGACTGTTTACCTGAGAATGACACCAGAAAAGCTTACTCAACGGCTTTTGAATTCATCGGGTGAAAGGCCATTGCTGAAAAATGTCCCCGATGACAAACTTATTTTGTTTATTAAAGAAAAACTTGCCTGCCGCGAAAAATGGTACAGCAAAGCAGATATAATCCTTGAAGGCATTGATCTTGACATCAGTCATTTATGCACAAGGATCAGAGATTTTCACTCAAATTAAATCATTTGCAAATCTTTTCTTGTTCTTCATACAGGACAGTCTTCCTTTCTTAATCAGTTCAAAAAAAAAAGAAATGAAGACGTCTTGAATGATATTAATTGTTAACTTTATTGTACTATTAATAAACGGGAAAATTTTTATGCGCGACAGATTGTTACAACTCCTTGGAATTGAATCAGGTGAGGAGTCAATGGTGTCAATATTACTAGCACAATCTGTTTTTTTGGGCATATTCTTCGGCGCCTTCGACATCAGCGCCCATTCTCTTTTTCTGTCAATTTTTGACGAAAAGATGATGGCCAGGGGATATGTTGTTTCCGGCCTCGCAGGTATTATTCTCACATCACTCTATACCGGGTTTCAGACAAGGATGCACTTCAGGAATTTCGCCATTGTAAACCTTGTGTTTGTAACTGTCCTCACACTGATACTATGGATTCTTCTGATTCTTAACCCTGCGAATTGGGTGGTTTTCATTGTTTTTATTATGCTTGGCCCTCTCAATATTCTGGCCATGCTGGGTTTCTGGGGCACCGCAGGGCGGCTATTCACTCTCCGGCAGGGAAAACGTCTGTTCGGACTTGTTGATGCTGGAATGATTGTGGGAATAATCATCAGTTGTTATGCAATACCGGTCCTGCTGTCATTCAATTTCAAAGCACATAATATTTTGATTGTAAGTGCTGCTGCCGTTCTGGCCGGCAGTGTAATACAGGTTGTTATCGGAAGGCGCTTTCAGTTTGCATCGGGCAGTGTTGAGAAAGGAACGGAAGAAAAAGCAAAAAAGAAATCTGTGTCAGCCCTTTTTCGTTCGGATTCCTATATAAGAGTTATGGGTTTGTTCATTGCACTTTCGGTAATGACAGCCTTTTTCGTTCAGTATTCCTTCATGGCAGTTACAAGGGAGCAATATCCGTCAGGTGAAGATATGGCACGTTTCCTGGGTCTCTTTACAGGAAGCATGATGATATTCACCCTGCTTATTAAACTTTTTGTATTTTCTTATCTTATAAGGAATTACGGGTTACGAACCTGTCTTGCTATTTCGCCGATCCTGGTTGCAGCTTTTACACTGATAGCGGTCCTGATAGGAATGTTAATGGGCTTTACCCCTGCGACAAGCGGATTCATGCTCTTCTTCATGCTTCTAGCCCTGAGCCGTCTCTTCTCAAAATCACTTAAGGATTCAATTGAATCTCCTTCATTTAAGGTGATTTACCAGACAATAGATGAAAAGATACGCTTCGAGGTTCAATCGGCAATGGACGGAACGGTGAATGAAATTTCAGCCCTTTCGTCGGGACTATTACTTGCCGGCCTCGGGATCCTTAGTTTTATAAAACTCATTCATTTCTCCTGGGTGCTTTTCGTTATCACCATCATATGGATACTGGTCGCTGTTAAATTATATTCAGAATACAGGAAATCAATAAAGAAAGCTCTTGAATCGGGCGGTATGGGTGTGACGGAAGAGAGCGCCAGTAAGACGAAGGCTGCTATGCACGGCAGATTTTCTGCGGACCAGGCTTTTGCTGATAATTATCTCAGTCTGATATCAGGTGATTTTTCCTGTTTTGAAATAATTAAAAACCGGTGGTTCTATGAAAAGATATTTGACTATACCTCAAGCAGGAAAGATATCAGTTTAATACCTGCGCTGAACAGAATAGCTTCATCTGAAAATATTGATGAGGAAATAAGGCACAGATCGGTGCAGATAGCTGATGATCTTGAACACTATTCCTCTGATCAGCAGAATGAAGATAAGTTGTTTTCAGCCAAAAAGATACTTGCAGATTCAAGACAGCCCCAGACGACTCAAATATTAAGGCTGCTGAGGGATAATACCATTGAGTCGAAAGAACTGGCTATCAGCATGATAGGCAAATTCAAACTTAAGGATATGCTGCCTGAAGTGTGCACGTGTCTCAATACCAGGGGGCTTGAGGTTCAGGCTGCTAACGTTCTCAGGAGTTTCGGTAATGAGGCCAGGGAAGAAATGAGCCGTTTTTATCTTGCATCATCGGGAAATACCGCTGTAAGTAAAACAGTTTTAAGCCTTCTTGGAAAAGACTGCACCGGCGAAAATGAAGAATTCCTTTTTTCGGTATTATGGTCAAATGCTCGACAGATAAGGGAAGCAGCACTTGAGTGCCTTGTAAACTGTAACTTCAGGGCAGGGGAGGAGGATAAGGACCGGTTACATCAGCTGATTTCTGAAATCATCGGAATTATAATATGGAATATTTCGGCAAGGATCAGCATAACCAGAAAAAACGACACTTCCCTGCTTGAATCGCTGGACAGGGAAACAGCCAGGTGGAACACATTCCTGTTCAAATTGCTTTCAATAGCCTATGATTCAGGATCAGTTGACAAGATACGGGAGAACCTTGAAAGCGGTACTGTTGAGAGTGTTAACTTTGCGCTTGAGATGATTGATATTGTGGTTGATGAGGCAATAAAACCAAAGCTGGTCCCTCTTATTGACGTCATTCCGGATGAAGACAAAGTAAAGGCGCTATACCAGTTTTTCCCGGGAGAAATACACGAGTACGGGAAAATAATTGAAGACATAATTAACCGCGATTATAACCTTCTTGGAATATGGATCAGGGCATGTGCCATCAGAAGCATAAATGAAATTTACAATAGGAATATTGGTGAATCGCTGATAGCCATTCTTTTCAGCCCCGAAAAAATATTACAGGAGGAATCTGCAAAATTATTTTCAAGATCTGATAAAGAACTATTTAATTCGGCGGCAGGACGATTACATTCCAGTGTCAGAGACCGGCTTGAAAGGATAATCAGCGGTAAAACACCTGAAGGTGAGCTGATATACGAAAAAGTGAAATTCCTCTCAGAATGTTTTCCCGGCCTGGAGAAGGAAGATCTGCTGCTGGCTGCAGAATCTTTGAAATACGTGAAGGATATTCAATCATCCGATATAAACGTTAAGGGAAGGTGCATAATATGGCCGGTACGGGCCGGAAAACCCATGCAGGAAGTTAAAATATGCAATGATGCAGAAGAAATAAAATCTATCAGTGAAAGTTATGACTTCCTTTATCTGCTTCCGCTGAATAGTTTAAAGGATTATAATTTCAGATTTCCTGAAAAATCAAATGAAATTAGGGAATACATAGAGAAATATGAAAATTAAAAAGGTCACGATAGCATTACGCAGAACAACAATATTCAGGCAATTGATAGTAAATATTGCTGTCCCCACTTTGCTTGCTCTTTTAATTTTTGCTGTGTTCAGCTTTCAGCGTACCCGTTCTCAGCTTGCAAGAAGCAATGATGAGAAAAACACGCTCCTGGCAAATGAGGTTATCAAGATCCTTAAATTCCAGGATATTGCCAATAACCTGATCGAGGATGAATTCAATAACCGGTTAAGGGAGTTAAGCTCCACACTGGTTAACGATTATTTTAAAAGGACCGACAACCTTGATAAGATTGATCTGAGGAAAATTGCCACTGAAATAGGAATGGATCAGCATAATGAAGACATTTATATAGTAGCTGAAGACGGGACAGTGATTAATACCACTTTTACGGATGAGCTTGGATTCAATCTCTATTCTCTCGGAGAAAATTTTAAAAAATATCTTACCGGCATCCGGACATCCGGAGAATTTGTAACAGATCTGTTCGCTATTGAGGCTCTGACCAAAAGGCCCAAGAAATATACTTACCAGGCAACAAAGGACGGGAAATTTATAATCGAGCTGGGGGCATACTCCAGACAGGTTGAAGAGGTAATTCAGGCTATTGAGGATACAAAGGCTGAAATGAAAGCCGAGACTGAAGGTATAATCGATGTTGAGTTATTTCTGATCGCCGACGATCCCTTCAGTATGAATAAAAATGTATTGGAAGTACCGGGTCAGCAGGAAAACCTTCTCAGAGCTTTTCATGAAAAAGATACAATCGATATCACTGAAAAAGTTGGAAGATCTTGGAATAACTATCTGTACATCTATATGGAAAGGGCTCCGATCAAGGATAAACCTTCCAGCCTTTACAGCCAGGGATCAGTGATAAGAATAATCTCCGACCGTACTTCTCAGAAAGCACTTTTAAGAAGGGAAGCCACTAAGTTTATTGTGATCTTTTTACTGACACTTGCTGCCTTAACAATTCTGATCTACAGAAAAACTAAGGTTATTACCCTGCCCATCAAAAACCTGATGGAAAATGTCAACCGTATAACAAACGGTAACCTGAGAGAAAGAGCGGAAGTGGTTGGTAATAACGAAATTACTATACTTACCGATAAGTTCAACATGATGATCGCACAGCTCGAGAGCTATACCTATGAGCTTGAGGAAAAAGTGAAAGAGAGAACAATTAAAATTGAGAAGCAAAAAGAGGAAATTGAAGAGCAGAAAAAGCACATCACCGACAGCATCTATTATGCCCGCCGCATTCAGAATGCAATACTTCCGTCATTCAGTATTATCAGCTCACTTTTGAAAAACTACTTCATCTATTATCTCCCCAAAGATATTGTCAGCGGCGATTTTTACTGGGTGCATGAAGTCGATGGCCTTTTCATGATAGCTGCTGTTGATTGCACCGGTCATGGGGTTCCGGGTGCTTTCATGTCAATTGTCGGATTTAACCAGCTCAACTATGCTGTAACTGTCAGGAAAGCAAGATCGGCAAGCCGGATACTCGATGAACTCAACCAGGGAGTGATAACAACCCTGAATGAAAATACAAGCGAAACATCCATCAAAGATGGGATGGATATGGCTCTGTGCGTCTTTGATCTGAAAAACAAAAAAGCTGAATTTGCCGGTGCAAATAATCCTCTGGTGCTTATAAGAGATAATAATATCATAAGGTATAAAGGTGACAGGTTCCCTATAGGCGCATTCGATGGCAGTCAGCCGCAATCTTTTACCAATAATGAGATTGACCTCAGGGAGGGTGATTGCCTGTATCTTTTCTCGGATGGTTATGCTGACCAGTTCGGAGGACTTGACGGAAAGAAATTCATGTACAGAAGATTTGAAGAGCTTCTTCTCGAAGTGAATGCGTTGCCGATGGATAAGCAGAAAGAGATGCTCGACAAAAGACTGATGAAATGGAAAGGTTCCAACGACCAGGTCGACGATATCCTGGTAATTGGCATTAAAATATAAAAAACAATGTATTTCTAATTTCTGACTATGGGATCAAATAAAGAGACCCGGGCTCTCAATCCCTTTCCAGGGCTGAGGCCATTCGCACCGGAAGAGAGCGATTTGTTTTTCGGGCGCGAAAAAGAAAGCGAGGAAGTCCTTAAGAAGCTTCTCAAAAACAGGTTTGTTACCGTCATAGGAGCTTCAGGAAGCGGCAAATCCTCACTCATATACTGCGGTGTCTTGCAAAAGATCAGGAACCTTGCAACAAATGAATTTTCAGAATGGAAGACAATTATGTTCCGTCCGGGAAACGATCCGCTTGGCAACCTTGCTAATTCAATCAGTGAAAAGATCACCGGAAACGGACAGGAAAAAATTTCAGTTGAAAACGTACTTCTTGATATCCACTTAAACTCCGACGGGATAACATCAGCCTTTAATAAATACCTGTTAAATGGTGACAATAAGATATTGCTTGTCATTGATCAGTTTGAGGAATTATTCAGATACAGTACACTAGGTGCTGCTGGTTCAAAAGGAGTCCAGGCTGCCGAGTTTGTTGAAAAACTTGTCAGTGCTATAATACAACCTGAAGTAAAGATCTTTACAATAATAACAATGCGCTCCGACTTCATCGGAGAATGTGCACATTATCAGGGCCTTACACAGTTGATCAATAACAGCAACTATCTTGTTCCGCACATGGATAGTGAGAATTACAGGCAGGCAATTGAAGGGCCAGTTAAGTATGCCGGAGCATCAATTGAACAGAAGCTTGTGGAAACGCTTCTTACTGATATTGGCGACAGAACGGACCAGCTTCCCGTTCTGCAGCATGCACTCATGAGGACATGGACATACTGGCAGGAACTTGATGAGCCGGAACGCCCGATAAGCTATTCGGATTATGACTCTGTAGGGACTATGAGCGATGCAATGTCGAGGCATGCAAATGAAGCATTTGAAGAGCTGAGTCTGCGGGGAAAGGAGATCTGTGAAAAAATGTTCAAGACAATCACAGAAAAAGGTGCCGATAACAAAGGTCTCCGTCATCCTTCGAGTGTTACCACTATAAAGTCGGTTGTACAGTGCACGAGCGAAGAGCTGTTCGATGTTGTGGAAAAATTCAGGATCCAGTCAAGGTCATTTATAACCCCGCGGCAGGATATTCCAATTGATGATGAGTCAATAATTGATGTCTCTCACGAGAGCCTGATGAGATTATGGGATCGACTCAGAGGATGGGTGGATGATGAGGCTGCATCGGTACAGATGTATCTGCGTCTGTCGGAAGCATCAGCCATGTTCCAGCAGGGGAAAACAAGTCTGTGGAGACCTCCGGACCTCCAGCTGGCAATAAACTGGCGCGACCAGCATAAGCCGACACTTGCCTGGGCCGAGAGATATGACCCGGCTTTCGAAAGAGCAATGGTTTATCTCAGGACAAGCGAAAAAGAGTACCTCGATGAGGAGGAAAGCAAGATAAGACTTCAGAAACAGCAGATAAGAAGAACAAGGATTGCGGCAATTATACTTGGAACTGCAGCGATAATTTCCCTGGGATTCATGCTGTTTGCCTTTGTACAGAAAATTGCTGCAGACAGGGCAACGGTTCTGGCAGAGCAAAGAAGGCAACAGGAGGAAATACAAAGGCAGAGGGCTGATTCTTCAGCAACTCTCGCTGAAGTTCGAAGAAAAGAAGCCGATTCTTCCGCTATAGTTGCCCAGCAAAATGAAGCGGAAGCCGTGACTCAGAGGTCAAATGCCTTAAGACAGCGATCGATAGCAGAGCAGAATGCGGAATTGGCACGCCAACAGGAACAGATAGCGCTAGAGCAGTCCGACTCTGCAAAACGGGCAAGCATCAGGGCTGACCAGAATGCTGCCGAAGCCACGGCACAGAAAAACAGAGCCCTGAGCCTCAGGATGCTTTCAATAGGAAAATCAATGTCAATCAAATCATTGCAGGTGCAGGGACAGAAGGAGCTTCAGACATTGCTGGCATACCAGGCATATCTCTTCAATATAAAAAACGAAGGACTGGAGAACGATGCTGATATTTACACCGGCTTGTACAATGTTGCAAAACAATACGG
>CAYWEQ010000002.1:39711-51793 GCA_964457185.1 uncultured Rikenellaceae bacterium | reverse complement strand
GAATTCAAAATTCTGGGACGGGGCAACAGGACAGTATGACCTCAGAGACTATATGAGTTACGGAAACACCCTGCATCCGTTCACCCAGGTCCAGATTACTGACAAGGGTCTGGCCGGGCTTGCTGAATATGTTGAACAGGTAAGAAATGCAGTTGGTTACGAGATGCCGTTATGTGCGGATCACTTCGGACATTTCGATATAAACAATTCAATACGGTTCGGAAGAGCAATGGAAAAGTACAGGCTCGCGTGGCTCGAAGATATGGTTCCATGGTTTTACACCGATCAGTGGAAAACAGTTACAGATGCCCTTGAGACACCAACCTGCACCGGTGAAGATATTTATATGCTCAAAGGCGGTTTCAAGCCGCTGCTTGATGCCCGTGCTGTGGACATCATCCAGCCTGATCTTGCAACTTCAGGTGGACTGCTGGAAACAAAACGGATTGGCGATTATGCAGAAGAGTGCGGTGTTGCTATGGCAATGCATATGGCAGGAACGCCCGTATGTTTCATGGCCAATGTGCATTGCGCAACGGCTACCCAGAATTTCCTTGCTCTAGAACACCACAGCGTTGATTCCCCCTGGTGGACAAACCTGGTAAAAATGACAGGCGCTCAGCCTATGGTCACCAATGGATTCGCAAATGTTCCTCTGGATTCGCCGGGACTGGGAATAGAGCTGAATGATGAAGAAGTTAAGAAACACCTTCATCCCAGAGCCAAAGGTTATTTTGATCCGACGCCCGAATGGGATGATAAACGGTCGCACGACAGGTTATGGAGCTGACCTCGTCTCAGGTTCTGGTTGACCTTCTTTAACAGGCTTCCCGCGCCACCAGTTGGCAAGGACAGAACCTGTAATATTCATTAATGGACCGAAAATTGCAGGGGCAAGCCCCACAGTTGCAATTTTACCCATCTGCAATGCCAGCCCTGAAGCCAGGCCTCCGTTCTGCATACCTACCTCAAAAGCAATTGTCCGGCGGTCCCTTTCGGGCATCCTTGTAAGCCAGGCAAGTGAATACCCCAGGGCATAGCCGGTAAAGTTATGCAACAGGCTCGTCAGTAACAGCAAAGCACCTACTTGCAGTAAGCTGTCTCTCCCCGAGGCAGTTATGACAGTTACAATGATTGCTATCCCTGCCATTGAAATAAGCGAGAGCACCTTTTCCATTACCGTATTATCTCCTTTAAGATACCTTGAAAGGATCACTGCGCCTGCCATAGGCAGGAAGTAAAACCATCCCATGGATATAATGAATCTGATTGCAGTGTCCGTAAAACCGGCATTTTTTGATTTTGCATAAACTAGGGTGGTCAGCAGTATGATTACCGGGTAAGCCAAGAGCTGCACAATTGTTGATCTGCGGCCGGCATTTCTTTTTGCAAAAAGGTTGAATGTAAATCCGGCGACAATCGGAAGTATGATCATATTGAGGATATCAAGCATCATGTTCCAGAAATCAACTTCAATGAACTGACCTCCGATCCATTTCATAAGTACCGGCGTAATAAACGGAGAAAGAAGAGTTGTAACTGCGCTGATCGTCACTGCAAGCGCAAGATTGGCACGTGCAAGGAATGACATAACATTGGAAGCCAGTCCGCTGGGGACACAACCGATCAGGATGATGCCTGCGGCTATTTCGGGAGGAAAATTAAAAATGCTTGCAATAGTCAGACCAACCAGGGGCATAATTGTAAATTGTGAAAAAACACCTATAATGACTCCTTTTGGCATTTTAATCACCCCTGCCAGGTCGGCAAAGCTCATTTGTGAGCCCATGCCAAACATGATAATCTGCAAAAGTGGTACAATCAGTTTTTTGAATTCAAAGCCTCCGATTGACGTAAAATACTGCGGATAGAACATTGAAGCAGTTACTGCAGTAAAGATCCAGAGTGTATATGAGAATCCCTTCAGCTTCGAAAATCCTCTCACTCCCAGTGCTGCAAAAACAAAACCGGAAATCATAAAAATACCTGTCAGTAAAACAGAACCGGACAGGTATGAGATTCCGGAGCTTAACAACAGGATACCTGACAACAGCATCAAATATTTGTAAATCCGGGTTTGCATATGAGTTTAACAATAATTTTATCTAACTTGACTTATTAAAGATAACAGGAATCGGAATAATATTAATTTAAGTTCATGAAGATATACAAAATTGCAAAAGTTCAGCAAATTTTGCGTAAAATCCGCAAATCCAATCCGATAAGAAAAATCGATCCGGACCATATTGTTTTTATATTGATCGCGGTTTGTTTTTCGGTCAATTCATGTGCTCCTGTATCACCGGTTCAGATCAGCGGAGAAATGAAAACCTGGCATACCATTACTTTTACTTTCACAGGACCATCTACCTCCGAATATGACACTGTCAATCCCTTTACCGATTACCGTCTGGATCTTGAATTTTCCGATGGCCGTCAGAAAATCAATGTGCCGGGTTTTTTTGCAGCTGATGGAAATGCTTCTGAAACCTCTGCAAAATCGGGTGATAAATGGCGTGTTTATTTTTGTCCGCCATCTGAGGGAATCTGGCATTATAATGTAACCTTCCTGAAGGGAAAGAATATTGCGATTGCAGATGATCCTGTTGAAGGACAGAGATGTTTCATAGATGGTGAGAACGGGACATTTCTGGTTGGTAAAACCGATAAAGCTTCGCCAGATTTCAGAGCCAAAGGACGACTGCAATATAACGGCACACATTATCTCCGGTATGCAGGCAGCGGTGAAATATTTCTAAAGGGAGGAGCCGACAGTCCTGAAAATTTTCTTGGCTACAGGGAATTTGACGGGACCTATTATGGTGGCAGTAACAAAACCAGAAGCGGCGAAGCAGCACCTAATAACGGGCTGCACATTTATGAACCTCATATCAAAGACTGGAGGGAGGGTGATCCGCAGTGGAAAAACGGCAGGGGAAAAGGAATCATCGGAGCTCTTAATTATCTGTCATCCAAAGGAATGAACAGTGTTTATATGCTTACCATGAACATTCTTGGTGATGGTGAAGATGTATGGCCATATACAGACCGCAATGAGCGTTACCGTTTCGATTGCAGTAAACTTGACCAGTGGGAAATTGTATTTTCACACGCGAATAAACTGGGCATCATGCTTCATTTTGTACTGCAGGAGACTGAAAATGAGTGTCTGCTGGATTGCGGTTATCTCGATGTACAGCGAAAATTATATCTCAGGGAACTAATTGCACGCTTCTCGCATCACCCTGCAATCACCTGGAACCTGGGGGAAGAGCATAACCCTGTTGAGTGGTCACCATACGGACAGACCTACAGCGATACCAGGTTAATGGCTGACTACCTTCGTGAACACGATCCTTATGATAATTTCATCGTGGTTCATACACACTCCGATCCGGAACAGAGAAAAAAGGATATGACTGCTTACCTGGGTTTCAAGAACATTGAAGGGCCCTCGGTACAATGCGGCAATGTAAATGATGTGCATGAAGATGCCAAATACTGGCTGAACAGATCACAGGATGCTGATCATCCCTGGGTTGTGTGTACAGATGAGATAGGTCAGCACTGGAAAGGAGCTTTACCTGATGCCGTTGATCCTGGCCACGATACCATCAGATATAAAGTGTTATGGGGGAATTTAATGGCAGGAGGAGCCGGGGTAGAGTGGTATTTCGGATACATGTATCAGCATTCCGATCTGAGCTGCGAGGACTGGCGCAGCCGGGACAGACTATGGGATCAGACAAGGATTGCTCTGGATTTCTTTCATAAGCATTTGCCTTTCACTGAAATGCAGAGTGAAGATGAGCTGACTAAAGATAAAAATGATTATTGCCTGGCAAAGGAAGGAGAGGTATATGCAGTTTATCTTCCGGAAGGTAAAGCAGCTGATATCATGCTCAGTGAAGGCAAATATGATATATCATGGTATAATCCGCGTACAGGAGGAGGCCTTCTTGCAGGTAATGTCAAAACTGTTAGAGGCAGTGGTTTTGTTTCCACCGGATATCCTCCGGATCAGGAAGGGAAAGACTGGGTTTGCCTGATCAGGAGGGAATAATCAAGAAAAATGGGCCATTGGTCTCTTCAGCAGATCTCACCTGACTGTCAGTTCTCCTTCAAGCTTCATGTCTGCAGATGATGCTCCGACAAAGAATTTTACCTTTCCCGGTTCAAGCGTCCACTTCTGGTCAGTGCTGTCCCAATACATCAGATCGTTTGCTCTCAAAGGGATTGTCACGGTCTTTGATTCTCCTTTCCTTATCAAAATCCTTGAAAATCCTTTTAATTCCTTTACCGGCCTTTCCACTTTGGAATCAGGAAAACTAACATATAATTGGGTTACCTCATCGCTGTCATAGTTCCCGGTATTCTGTACAGTGAAGCTGATGTTGACTATTCCGCTTCCAGACAATGTTTTTTTATCCGGTTTAAGATCTGAATATTTAAAGCTTGTATATGAAAGCCCGTAACCAAAGGTGAACAATGGAGTGTTTTTATCATACATATAAGTTCTGCCATTCCTGATGTTATAGTCGAGTATCGGGGGCAGCTGATCTATTGATGTTATCCAGGTTTGAACAAGCCGTCCTGCAGGACTTACATTTCCAAACAGCACGTCGGCTACACCATTTCCCAACTCCTGGCTCGACTGGCTGACATGAAGAATTGCAGGTATATGTTCTTTTGACCAGTTGATAGCATAAGGGAAACTTGAAACCACAATCAGTATAGTATGCGGATTGGCAGCATAAACGAGTTTCACAAGATCCTCCTGCTCCAACGAAATTGCCTGTCTGTCGACATCTTCACGGCCGTCACTGGCCACCTGGTTCTGTCCCCATCCCAGACCGTAACTGAGAGGGTGGTTACCAACGCATACTATTGCGAAATCAGATTCTTTTGCAGCAATCACAGCCGAATCGGCTTTATTACTGGCTGCATATCTGATAGTTACATTTTCTCCAATTGCATCCTTTATGCCTTTTAAAATGGTGATTTTGTAGGGAGGTGTTCCTGAATACCAGTCAGATATGACCTTATCGGCAGAAGGACCGATAACAGCGACCGATTTTATTTTATCCTTTCGAAGAGGCAGCAGAGAGCCATCATTTTTAAGAAGGATTATTGATTTTTGGGTTGCTTTCCTGGCAAGATCACTTGCCTCCTGTTTTGTCCATGGGGCAACAGTATCAGCGATCCCGATCTGAGAATAGAGGTTAGCTGATGAATTATCGAGTAATCCCAGTTTTAGTAAAACCCTGAGGTTACCGTAAATGGCCTCATCAATTTCCTTTTCAGTAACCAGATCCTTTGAGAGAGCCTCTTTAATCGCAGCCATATAATTATCAAGGAAAACCGTAATACCCGCCTTTATGCATTGTGCAGCAGCTACATCGGGGGAAGGGTAATAAGCATGTGTGGTCAGCAACTGCCTGAAGGCGCCTCCGTCAGTACAGATAATACCTCTTAAACCCCAGTCCTTCATTGTCACATTCCTGAGCACGGGGTGCACCGTGCATGGAATGCCATTATACTTATTATAAGCGGCCATGAAGCATTGGGAACCTCCTTCAGTCACTCCCTTGTAAAAAGCATAGGAATAATATTCGCGGAACAATCTTTCATCAAAATCGGAGCTGTTAAAAGACCGGTTATTTTCATTGCTGTTGGCGAGAAAATGTTTCATCAGGGAAGCTGTTTTCCAGAAGACAGGATTATCTCCCTGAAGTCCTTTAACAAACGCGGTAACCAGTGCCCCGTTCAGGAAAGGATCCTCACCAAAACATTCTTCTGTTCTTCCCCATCGTATGTCGCGGCCCATATCGGCATTAGGAGCAAAAACAATCAAACCAGCGGTGCCATACTTCTGGTTTTGGGCAAGATATCTTGCTTCAGTTGCTTCCCAGTCTGCAATCTGCATAAGAAGTTCCGGATCCCAGGTCTGGGCAAGTCCTATAGCCTGTGGAAATGTAGTCGTTGGAGAAGCCTTTGGACCTTTTACAGCCCAGTTAGCAGGTCCGCTGTAGGCTAGTCCGTGCAATCCTTCGACCGTGCGTGTTCCTTTCACACCGAGGCGGGGGATGGAAATTCGCGTTGATAGACAATTGAGTTTTTCATCCAGTGTCATTAAGGATATCAGGTTATCGATTCGCTCTTTCTCTGACAGACGTGTATCCCGGAACGGATAATCCTGTGCTGATAATATCTGCCCGGAGATGGCAACCATCAGGAATAGTACTATACTTTTCATCGCATTTGATTTATGATTTTCACCCATTTGATTTTTACCAATATGGATATTAATCGGATATTATCATGCCATCCAGGGACGCTGGCGTTCCTTTGCCTGCGCCATTGCCTCAAGTGCAATATTCACGTCTTCTACTATCTGGAAATCATACATTCCCAGACATACGAAATCAGCCCCATTAGTAAACGCATACTTCAAACCCTCATCCGGACTAATTGCACCGGCTGCCAGGACTTTGAATGCGATCCAGGGTTCTTTAAGGGTACCCATGAATCTTATCGTCTCTTCCGGATCGTAGTCAAACATGTTATCCTTCCATGGAGAATCGGGTTGAGCTGACCAGTAGTTATGGCTGTGACATGTTTTTACCCAGAAATCAGGCTTAAGTTCGTATTCAACGCATTTCCTGACAGCTTCAATTCTATGTGCACCAATACCTGCAGGTTTGCCATGGCTGCGGATCTCTTCCAGTCCCTTGCGAATCAGTTCCATACGCTGTTCAACAGTTCTTTCTGAAGGATCCTGCCAGTTGTCATCAGTCCAGCGGTCGGTGATCTCCCCCTGACAATAGAGAGCGTCGGAATCCACAGCCAGCGACATTGCAATCCCTTTCTGAAAATCCAGTGCGATGCCGCAATCGGAGATGAACTTCAGCTTTCCTTTAAATTCATGTTTGTATTTCTGATGTATTCTTCCAAGCTGGGGATTGGTTATTATAGCATTTATTCCGCATTTTTCAGCCAGTGCCATTGTCTGCATCACCTTCTCATCGGTATGATATGTCTTAACGAGCTTTGATACATAGATAAGGTCGCGTGCATGTGCCCAGCCGCCAATAAGGTTTCCACCCATGATAAGTCGGCTCAGTTCAAATTGTGCCGGATTCCCGTTCTTATCCGTATAGTTTATTGCGGCTTTAGGCACTTCTCCCTTTAGTTCTTTCAGGGTAGTATAGTTGAACTGAAGAAGTGTTGCCCCGGAGTTTGCGTCGATACCCTCAACCTTCAGAAATTTTTCTTCAAAACTATCCCATTTCTTTTTCCGGTAAAGTGCATAGGCAAAAGCGCCTAAAGCCGGGACAGAGATCAGGTCTTTAATTACTTCCCGTCGTCCTTTAGTTTCCCCTGATTCATAGGGGCTGCCGGGAACGGGCTTGCGTGCTTTTTCCTCCTTCCATCTCCGGAACAGCCAGTCGAGCCCGGGATGCAAATCAGATGAAATAAAAACAAATGCAGTCAGAACAAAGAATTCTATCAGTGTCTTATTTACCCAAAGGTAACTCCCTTCCACCGGAACGCTTATTGTATATCCCGGGACAGGAGGATAGGCAATAAAATAAAAGAAGAGCATTATTGCACCTGCTCCGCTTGCCAAACGGGTAAAAGCTCCCAGTATCAGCCCCAGCCCTACCAGGATAAGTCCCCATATATTCATAAAATCAACAACAGATGTTATTACTGTGCTATCTGACATCCAGTGGAAAAGCGGGGCGAATATCCACCTTGAGCCCGCAAGGTAGGGTGCTGAGCTCCATCCGCCAGCAATAATTTTTGAGAGACCTTCGTATAAAAAATGCCAGCCAATTGCAATTCTTATCACCGTAACAGCCCATTGGGAAATATGGTTAGCGTTCTCTTTTGATTTTTTACTCATTGGAAATATTTTGAAATTTATTATTAAAGGAAATCAGTTCTTAAAATCAGCTGCTTCTTCCTGGTTTGTATAACGGGACACTATTTTATGTAATTCGTTACGGTTCACCGGCTTGGACACGTAATCATTGCAACCTGCCTCAATTGCCATTTCCCTGTCTCCGGTAAGAGCATAAGCTGTCTGGGCAATAATTGGGATGGATTTATTGAATTCCCGTATCTGACGGACAGCTTCCAGACCGCTCATTCCAGGCATTCTTAGATCCATCAGTATAAACGACAGATCAGGATTTTCACGTACGGTTTTAACTGTATCAGGACCGTTGGTGGTGTGTAAGAAGGTAATGCCCGGTCCTGCCAGCAATCTCTCAAGGTACAGATAACTTGCATAATCATCCTCAGCAATCAGAACTGCAAAGCCAGTACCGGAGATATTATGTTTGATATTAACCGGTTCCGCAACTGTATTTTCCTTGTCTCCCGGGGAATATGGTATTGAAACCCTGAAATCACTACCTTTGTCTGGTTCAGATTTCACCCTGATCTTTCCGGCAAGCATCTCCACATACGCTTTAACGATCGATAAACCCAGTCCGGCACCTTCCTGCGGACGAGAGAATGACATATCTCCCTGCACAAATCTTTCAAATACAGTATTTAACCGTTCAGCAGGGATACCCACACCGGTATCTTTTACGAAGAAAACAAGATCATTGGCTTCATGAAGGCACCCGAATTCGACAGAACCTGATTGAGTGAACTTAATAGCATTCTTTATCAGATTGGATATAATGCTTTCCAGTTTATTTCTATCGGTCTGAATAGTTTTAATATCTTCGGGCAGCCTGTTCGAGATTATATATTTTAATCCTTTATGATCAGTCTGCTGTTTGAAAAACCCGTGATAATATGACATCAGTTCCGCAATATTTACGGATGACATATATACATTAAGCTCCCCCGTTTCAATTTTTGATATTTCGATAATGTCGTTAATAGTATCCAGCAGCCTGTGACCGCTCTGAATCACGATATCAATGTAGGCGTTCTTGTTTTCCTCTGTAAGGTCAGGTTC
This sequence comes from uncultured Rikenellaceae bacterium, assembly GCA_964457185.1. Taxonomy (GTDB): domain Bacteria; phylum Bacteroidota; class Bacteroidia; order Bacteroidales; family VadinHA17; genus LD21. The sequence continues at coordinate 42,810 of CAYWEQ010000002.1, read as the reverse complement.
TTTAAGCAGATCAAGGAAGCCTATAATGCCATTCATTGGAGTACGGATCTCATGGCTCATGTTTGCAAGGAAGGCAGATTTAAGACGGTCGCTCTCTTCAGCTTTCTCCTTGGCATTTATAAGTCGCTGCTCTTTTTTCAACCGCTCCTTTACATTTACAAGTGTCTGGGCATACACCTGCAGGAGCTGCTGTTCATATTCGGTAAATATGTGTTTCTTTCTTATAGAATCAAAGCCTACAAATCCGATACATTCACCATCCTGTATAAGCGGAATGGTAAGCAAGCTCATTACCTCCTGATCTACAAGCAATTTCCGTAAAAGACTATCCGGCAATTCCGAGGTGTCATCCACTTTGACAATTTCTCCCCCTTTGTGCATCTGTATCCATTCATCATACTCATCCAGGGAATAGACAAGCATATCATCAATATGATGTTCTATACCCTCATTGTACCATTCAAAAGTATTTGTGCTTTTATTATGAATAAAATCATACTCAAAGATATACGCCCTGTCAGCACCGACAAACTCTCCGATTTTAATCAATGACTGGTTCACAGCAGGTTCTATCTCTTTAATAGGAAGATTAATAAAGCCTATAGAAAGGTCGATTAGGAGCTTACGCATATCTGACAGATACTGAAGTCGTAACTGAGCTGTTTTCTTATCGGTTACATCCTTTCCGTACAGAGATGCTCCTACAACAATACCGTCTATCACAATAGGATTTATTGCAACTTCAATATAAATTGAAGTATCACCGGCATCAACTTTATCTTCAAAAATAAAGTGATCCCCATTGTTGAAAGTTCTGTCATACCTGTCTTTCCATATTTGTTTCATATGTGCCGGCACTGATTCAAGAATGTTGACTCCTTTGGCAAGCTGTACTCCAAAAGTGTTTTTAAAAGCCTGGATAAAGACTTCATTTACATACTGAATTCTATAGTTTTTGTCAACCGACCAGATACTTTCCAAAGTATTCTCAATGATCGCTTTCAGATTGGCTTCACTCTCTTTTATTGCATTCTGTGAACGCTTGCTTTCTGTTATATCTTCCAGTATCCCATCAAAATAGTGTGGATTGCCATGCTTGTCAAACAAAAGGCGGCTGTTATCCTTAACCCAGATCAGTTCTCCCGTTTTCTTTTTAAGCTGAAATTCGCTCTGTATAACTCCGGAGGTCTTTGTGGATTTGTTTATTTGACCCTCCCGGTCGGCAGGATTTGCATAAAGCTGTCTGACATTTAGTTTCAGGAGTTCCTCAGCAGATTCATAATTCAGCATCCTTACCAGTGCTGGATTTGAGTAAACCAGCTGCCCGTCTGCTGTGGTCCTGTAGACTCCTACAGGTATATGATCAGTAAGTGACCTGTATTTATCCTCACTTTCCTTTAATGCTTCCAGTACCTGAAGCCTTTCAGTAATATCTCTGGCCATTGCGAATACCACTTCCCTGCCAAAGTACCTTCCCCTGTTCAGGACAATCTCTTTGGGGAATTCTTCGCCGTTCTTGCGTCTTCCCCACCATTCAAATCTCTGTGGTTCTCCATTAAAAGCTTTGCTGATATAATTATGTGTCTTCTTAAGGTCATTCCGCCCGGGAGCTGCTAGTTTATCAGGTGTAAATCCAACTATCTCATCCTTCTCATAACCATACATCCTTAATGCTGCAGGATTCACATCAATAAAAACGCCGTCCCCGTCCTGTATATAGATTGCATCAGTTGAATATTCGAAGATGCTCCTGTAGCTTAACTCACTTTCAACCAGTGCCGTGTTCATCTGTTCCAGCTTCTTTTCTTCTGACAGATCAGCCCCGGTTTTTTCCTGGTTTTTCTTCTTTTTCATTTCCTGTTTTCCCGAATAAGTACGACTTAATCAAATTTTGCTTTTAGCTCTTCATATTTTTCAGGACTTACCCGATCTGACAGGAGATGATTCAACTATCCTGCCTTTTCCATCGATGACTTTCAGTATGTATGAATGATCTTTCTTATCACCGGGGCTATCTGTATAGGTGAACGGATCTGTAGTTAGCTGAGGGGAGAATGGAGTTTCTGCAATCTTTATATCATCTCTCCATAATTCATACCTCTTTACCGGAGCGTCCCCTGCAAGTGCCGTATTCCATTCTATTAACACCTTACGGGTGTTTTCATCCATGACCTGTGAAATTTTTATTTCTGAAGGAGGAGCAAGCGGCAGAGCAGCCATCTGGAAATAATTGGTCTTCCCCTCTTTGGCTGCTCTGGCCATTTGTTCAACTTGTGCCCGTTCGTTTTCAGACATGCCATCAGGTAATATCTGTGCGGCTTCAAGGTTGTTAATAAGCTGACACTCTTCAGGATTATCGCTTATATGACCAGTACCGATTATTACCAGGTGTACACCAGGTGTTGTGAGTGAGTATTGAATAAGAGGCTTGCTGGGTAATGCCGGACTGCCGACAGTACGGACAACGTGACCGGGATTATTGGACCATTCGGCAGGCTTGGTATACATTGCTCCGTCAGCAAAGACTTTCATGCCTATCACTCCCATATTTTTTGCGGCGGCCAGTGGAATAACATTGTGCTGCATATTGAACATAAGCTTGTCGTTTGCATTTATAGCGACCAGCATGGCATCGAGCAGGTTGGTATGATCACGCTGAATCATATACATATTTACTGAAGGATCATAATGGCCTGAGAAGCCGATATGGCGGATCAGTCTTTCATTATTTGTATTCAATCCTGTAAGATTGGTACCGTCGCGGTAATCTCGCAGGGCAGCCAAAGCTCCTATCCTTTCAGCAGATGGATCAGGATTATCCAGTCCTTCAAATATTGCATCGACTTCTTCTTTCCTGTTCAGGTTGTGGAAGAGTACAAGGTCCAGATACGATCCCTCAGGATAATTACCATTCCCGTCTCCAAACATCTGTGACAGGGAACGCCTCAGGTCGTCAATAGTGTGGGACCCCGGCTCACCATTCGTCCAGTTGGAAACACCAGGAACATCACCATCTCCCTTTGCAAAACGAAGATGCGTTTTTGACGTGAGGAATATTGATTTTCTCAGGTTCTCATCATACCCCGGCGCACCTGGAAT
>CAYWEQ010000002.1:37740-39611 GCA_964457185.1 uncultured Rikenellaceae bacterium | reverse complement strand
ACGTGAGGAATATTGATTTTCTCAGGTTCTCATCATACCCCGGCGCACCTGGAATAAGTTTCAGCTCCCTGAAGGCCTTGCCAAAATTCAGCTGGCTTGGCCCATACAGGTTTGAAGTGTCGAAATAGTTAATCCCGAGGTCAAAGGCTTTAAGAATAATTTTTACCGGGTCAACATCTTCAGGAGTCCATTGCAATGATGCCTGGCCGCCAAGACCCAGGGTTGTGACTTCAAATCCAAGCCTTCCAAAGAGACGCCTCATAGGCTGGGATTTTTTCGTGCATCTGGTCGTCAGACCAGGGATAATAGCAGTTGCCGCTGCTGCTATAGCAGTTGTTTTTACAAACCTGCGGCGATTCATACGATTTCTGGTTACCATGATAACAAGATTATAAGATTTGAATTAACTTAAATCACACGCAACTTCAACAAATATAAGTATTTCATCGATTTTGCATTTAAGTAAATGTGAAAAACAAATCACATTCACCAGGAAAAATATCAGGTTAGAAAAATGGAATTGAAATTTAAACAGATACAAGAGACTTAAGTATAGGCCTTTACATATCAGGACTAAAAATTAATATTGCCAGAGAGTGGGTGATGAATCACCGTATTAATAGATCGTGATGACCTTCTTAATGGAAACGGGCTTCCCGTCATTAGTGATTCCCTGCATATCAATAATATAATCCCCTGCCAGGTCAGATGCCCAGAATTCAAAGGATATTTTTCCCTCTTTATCCGGTTTAACGGAAGGATTCCAGTAAAGGGTATTCCTGAAATCGGGGGTTCTGCTCTTCTTCATGCCGGGATCTGAATAATCAGGTGAAGAGAACAGGGGAACTTGTTCAGTGACAGTGTACATCAGTTTTACTGCATAGTCAGGCAGGGACAGATTATTAAATTTCCCCGGTCGCGTTATAACATGCACTATACCATTATGTATCAGTTCGTCTGTTAGATAGGGCGTTTTCACTATGTCAATCTTTTCAACAAGCTCAGGATCGAGGTTCGCCAGAGTTGAAAGTTCATTTATTATCACGCCGTCAATCAGCACCGTTGGCGATTCATCATAATAATACCCCGTAAATGGATTTAGAATCCTCATTTCATAACCTGATCTTCTTTCCCTTAACCTTACACCCGGTGCAAGCTCAAAAAAGACCTCCTGCATCACCGGGAGACTGATATAATCGTCCATTATTAATCCTATTTCAGGCTTGCCATAGAATCGTTTTTCCTGTCTGACAGCAGTCTGATGAGGCTGAATCTCTTTTTTTACAGCGGCTTCAAAAATCCTGTTTACCTGGTAGCGGGTGCTAAGATCGGAAAACAGGGCTGACATATGTGTTGTTATTGAGTCTTTGAAACTCACTGAAAAAGGCGTAACCCAGGAATAAGGGGGCTGAATTTTAATGGATATATTCTCATCTCCAGATCCTGGCTGGATAATAAGGTTTCTCTGGATCTGATCGACAGGCAGCATGAAATCAAAGAGACCCGAATTATTTGTCCTGGCATAAAAATAGGAAGCGACCTTCCCTGGTATAGAAAGTGTAAGAGTTATTTCCTTTTCCAAAGCAGGTTTATCTCTTTCATTAACTATTCCTGAAAGGAAATGAACTTCCTTTTCCATCCTGAAGCTCAAGGGAGTTTTATTACCCGAGAAGATCTCATTCCAGGAGATCCAGCGGCTTTTTGCACCTATAAGGAAATTATCATAATCTTTTTCACCGACCTCACCAGCCTTCTTCCCAGTTTCATTCCATGGTATGTACCCGAATTCTGTCCCGAAAACCATATAATTGTCCAGTCCGTTAAAATCCAGTTCATACGACAAAGGAACAACTGAAACACTGAAATTTGGT
>CAYWEQ010000002.1:27409-37640 GCA_964457185.1 uncultured Rikenellaceae bacterium | reverse complement strand
TCCGTTAAAATCCAGTTCATACGACAAAGGAACAACTGAAACACTGAAATTTGGTTCCAATACAGAAACTTTAGTTGTGCTGCCCATATCAAAATTTATTGTCACTTTTTCCCTTCTCTGGTATTGTTCGGGCATTCTAAGGTCAGGATTTTCATTGGTCTCCTTCCGGCTGATATAAATCAGTCTTTCGCACAAGGGTATGCTGTTCTGGTTGAACAGTGTTATGTTGTTGATACCCTGAGAAAGACCCTGCATTGAAATTATGATTGTCTTGCTGTTTCCGGGTATCCTGAAACTCTCATAATAGCTTACGTTCCCACGTGACTGGATAAGCAGGGAATATTCCTGATTGTCAGATGAATATAAACTCCCTGTTTCTGATAAGGTAATGGTAACCATGTCTTTCCCCAGGTAGTCTGCCTTAAGGGAAATCCCTTCGTCTGATGAAAGGGGAAGATAGGTTACCGTGCCTGAATGTAGAACATAATAGGTGTTACCTTTGACCGGGGTCAGCTCAAATGATGCTAATCCATACTTGTCAGTCACGAAAGATGTAACCGAGTCTCCCCTGTTATTCCTTACAATACCAAAGAAGTCGAATCCTCTTTGATATTCATCCGACACTTTAACGGCTATTTTGCCCGTAACTCCATTCAGCAAAGCACCACCCTCCGGATAGAATCCCAGATTTATTTTTTCCGGAAGCTTTTCACCATATATTATCTTTTCCTTGAAACTGTTATTTCTGAAGGGATTGACAATAATAATATTCTTCATGAAGGCATTTTCGGGAAGGAAATTCTTCATCCAGTTTGTATAGACTCTGCATGTATAGGTACCGGAGGTAAGGGTATCGGGGAGATGAGCATTTCCCGGGCATATCCCCTCACCTACCAGAAGACGTTTCTGAATTACAGGGATATTATCAGGATTCAACAGCTCAAAATATGCAACCTTGCTTCTTGATGACGGCTTCCCGGTTTGCCTGTCAAAAAGGTATGAATTGAACCACATTTCTTCTCCTGCCACATAGATTTCACGGTCAGTGTGGACAAATATTTCTTCCCACGGATAATTTCTGCAATATTCCTCAAGCAGGGTTCTAATTTCCCCGGCAGTTTTAGTCTGTGCAATAAGCTGGTAATCTGTAATTAAGATTAACAGCAAGAGTGCAGTACCGGTTAGTCTGAGATATTTTATCATTAAATGGTTTTAAAATAGAGTTTCCATATCCCAATATGATGGTCTGACGTTAGTTCCCCTTGTTGTACAATCTGCACACTCTCTGTAAATTGTAGTTACTCTCCAGGGAGGCTGATTGAAGGGGAAAGGGTGATCTTCAAGCAACCATACACTAGTATTAAGTCCCGGAATTGCTCCAAACCCCCAGACAGTATCTGTAGGACAATACCAGTAAATATCCGGGAGACCAGAGAATTTTTCCTTTATAAAGATCCTTTTCTGTGTAACGGCCGACACGCTGAAATAACCAAGGACAGTCTCTTCCGGATCATCAATGTTGTAAATGTTACTCGGAATGAGCATCGGGAAAACATCATAAAGTCCTCCGACATTTTCAGTTACATTCTGAAGTTCTTCCCAGTAGTTAAATTCATCTCCATTCAAAGAGTACTGGGTGACCAGGATACTGTATTTCACGGACAGCATGTCGGTATTATTTGATATAAAATGCAATGGAAATTTTGTTACCCTGGACTGGTCATATTCCATAGTATTTTTAATTATTATACGGCCGGAGTTTTGAGTTATCCAGCAAAACTGGTTTTTTACATCATAGTGCAGATTAAACTCCCATGTTTCTGAGAAATCCCACCTGTAAAAAAAGCATTTATTAAACGGATCGTAAGTATTGAGATAAATACGGCATCCTTCTTCCGGCTTACCCCATTCATTGGATTCACTGATCAATTCCTTTTTATAATAGAGGGAATCAATCGGAGGAACTGGAACCATTTCCATTGATGATGAGACATAAGTAAGACTACCTGAATTGATTTTCAGGGTATATTCACTTCCCACACGTCCGATAAATTTTGTGGAATCGGTTATATAAGTTCCGGCAACCACTTCTTTTAAACTATATACAGTACCGTTTTCATCAATGATAGTTACTTCGCATCCCTTTACCGGTTTTGGGACAAGCGGCTTCCCCAGTGGAAGGGACCTTGATATTTTGATCTTGTATGCCCTGTTCCGATCAGTTACCATTCCTTCAACAACAAGCATGTTTGTTTTTTCATCAACCTCAGGCAAAAACTGTGAAATGCATCCTGCCACGAAGGATGGAGAAATGAGTAACAATATCAGATACCTGTTCATTTTAAATAGACAATAAGAATCAATCTCCAATCCAGAATGAAGGTCTGGTTTTTGAGCCCCTTGTTGTACAATCAGCACACTCCTTGGCATAGGTAATAACCCTGTAGGGATTAGTAAACATGCCTGACTGATCTATGATAACCCACTTATATGAATTCAGACCTTCAATTGGCACATTCGGCCCTCCGAAAACAGTATCAGCCGCACAATTGTTATAAAGGTTTGGCATGCCCTCGAACGACTCCTCAATAAAAATCCTTTTCTGAGAAACTGCGGATACACTGAAATATCCCAGGACTATCTCATCAGGATCATTCATACAATATATATTGCTCGAAATAGTCATAGGAGTCACATCATATAGCCCTCCTACATTCATGTAAATATTCTGAACTTTCTCCCAGTAATTATATTCATCCTGGCTCAGTGAATACTGATTTACAATGATGCTGTATTTTTCCTTGAGCCTGTCGGTTGCATTTGAAATAAAAAGAAGAGGAAAGTTTGTTACCCGGGACTGGTCATAAATACTGGTATTTTTAATATAGATCTGTTTGGAGGGTTCCGTAATCCAGCATCTGAAGTTAGGAACAGAATACGGGAGACGGAATTCCCATGTCTCCGTAAAATCCCATCTGTAGAACAGGCACTTTTGTTCCGGATCGTATGTATTGAGATAGATCTGGCATCCTTCTTCCGGCTTACCCCATTCATTGGATTCATTTATAAGTACCTTCTCATAGAAGACCGAATCCACCGGAGGTACCGGATTCATCTCCATGGTTGATGAAACATATGTAAGATTGCCTGTCACAATTCTAAGTGTATATTTACCGCCAACATGTCCGTAAAACACTGTCGAATCTGTACTATATGTTCCAAAAGGAGATTCCTTAAGAATGTACTGTTTATTATTTTCATCAGTAATCGTGACCAGGCAGCCCTTTAATGGTTTTGGATACACAATTTTGCCAAGAGGTAATGACCGGGATATTCTGATCTTGTTTGACCGGTATTGATCGGTGATCATCCCTTCAACCACCAGAAGATTTGTAGCCTCATCAGTCTCAGGGATGAACTCTGTGATACATCCTGCAATAACTGAAAGTGAAATGACTAATATGACAATATTTCTGCTCCGCATATAAAACTAGAAGTCGAAGTTAAACGATACTGAGGGGATGGGTCTGCCAAAAACCGATAACATATATCCTTTTACAATGTTCTTTTCATTCTTGAAATACAACGAATAGACATTCTTGCGTCCCAGTGCATTGTACAGTGAGAAAATCCAGTGCGGATGTGCTATTTTTTTTGATTTCAGGTTTCCGTTCACTGTCAGCGAAAGGTCAAGCCTTGAATAATAAGGTATTCTGTATTTATTTCTTTCGGAATAGTGAGTCAGAACAATATCCCCGATTTTATATGATGCGACCGGGTAAGTTACAGGGCGCCCCGAACTGTACGTATAATTGGTTGAGAAGCTTATACGCCGCGAATAAAGATAATTCAGGGTTACGACCATGTCATTCGGTTTATCAAAATTGGCAGGGAACCAGTTCCCTGAATTGATCTTTTCCTCAGCAAAATCGCTGGTGCTCCTTATAAGCGTTCTTGAATACGTATAACCAACGCTCCACCTCAAACGTCCTTCCGGCTTCTTTAACAGGAGCTCTATTCCGTAGGCTTTCCCTTCCATGCTTACCAGATCTCTTTCAATATAAGTGTTCATCACAAGATCGGTGCCGCCTTTAAAATCGGCCAGATTTTTAATTCTCTTATAATATATTTCAGCCGAAGCTTCTACCTTATTCTTATACAGCATCCTGTAATAACCGGCTGCAAACTGGTCACCAACCTGTGGCCTAAGGTGATAATCGCTAAGCTTCCAGGTGTCGCTTGGCGAGATAGATATCGTGTTTGACAACAGGTGGAGGTATTGTCTTGTCCGGTTATAATTTACCTTGAATGAGCTGTTGTCATTTAATCTCCAGTTAGCCGATAACCTGAACTCCGGCCCGGCATATGATTTGTAATTATTTAATTTTCCGTAGGTTAATGTATCAATTACAGATGAAACACTTTTTGTATACTCCGGATCATAGATCAGGATTGTCTGCGGACCAAAGGCAAAGTAAGATGATAGCCTTAATCCTGCATTTACTGACAGGTGATCAGTTACAATATATTTATCTTCAATATACAAAGCCGGTTCAAGTGCTCTTTGTTTTGATATAATGTCCGGTTGCACAATTGAAGAGTCGCCTAACGGCGTATAGCTCCCCGGCAACACTTCATACCTGTTGAGATCAATTCCGAAATTCACTTCATTCCTGCTCACCGGATACCAGTTGAAATCTGCTTTCAGGCTGGTGCTGTTTATTGAGTGAGATAATACAAATGCTTCCGGAGCGACCCTTTCGCTTGAAATATCATAATTATAAAAACTGTTGCTTATACTCAGTCCTGAAAAAAACCTGCTGCTGAAAAAATGTCGCCATCTGAGAGTGACAATATTATTTTCATACACATAGGTTGTATCAGAATTAAACCTGAAAGAGTCGTGACTGTAATAAGTCGAGAGGTCAACCTTGTTGTTTTTGCTAATATCATATGCTACTCTGGCGTTGAAATCATAGAATGATGCCCTGCTGTTTCTCAGTGCAGGATTCTCAATCAGCCCGAAAATCCAGTTTGAATAGGTGGTCCTGCCGGCCAGAATATATGATATCGTATCTCTTTTGATGGGACCTTCCATCACAACATGGGTTGTTATAGGGCTTATTCCTGCATTACCTTTGAATTCTCTTCTGTTTCCTTCTCTTGGGACGATATCAAGAACAGAAGACAACCTGCCTCCGTACCTGCTCGGTATGCCTCCCTTGTAGAGTGTTACATCTTTAATTATATCAGAATTGACTGCAGAGAAGAAACCAAAGAAGTGTGATGAATTATATACGGGAGCACCATAGAGGAGAATAAGATTCTGATCTGCCGATCCTCCTCTCACGTTAAATCCTGCCGATCCTTCACCCACTGACTGCACTCCCGGGAGAAGCAGTATGCTCTTTATAATATCCGATTCACCCATTGACGTAGGCATCAGACGGAATGAAGTAATATTGATACGTTCAATGCCCACCTCAAAACGCTGTAATGTAACATTCTTGTCCGCAGAAATCACTGTCTCCCTTAAGGCTACAAGGGTGCTTCTCATATCAATATTAAGCTCTCCCGGGCCATAAATATTAAGATCAACTACCCTTTCTTTCATACCGATAAATGAGAATCGTGCCGAGTAGTTTCCTCTTGGAACTGTTAATGAATAAAAGCCATGTTCATTGGATATTGTTCCGACGGACAGTTTTGGAATATGGACTGTTACTCCGGCTACTGATTCCCGTGTATCTGTATTGGAAATAAATCCTGTTATAATAACATTCCCCGGCTTGTTCCTGTCAGCAGGATTTCCTATATCCATTACCAGGTTACCGGTTGACTGACTCTCTTCAGTTGGTCCGGTATATTCATTTCCGGGTATATATTTTTCCTGTGGTGCAGAAGGTTTCTCTGATCTCTTAATCGCAAAGCTTTTTGTTATCACTATATTCCCTGAATCATCCGCATAATAATACATCGATTTCCCGATGAAAAGAGAGTCAAGCACATCAGTCACAGAAAGGGTTCCTTCATATCCTTCCAGCGTTAAATCCCTTATCCACTCTTCATTATAAAAAAACCTTACATTGAATTCCTTCTCACACCTTTCTATAAAGCCGGACAGACTAAGCCCCTTGCAATCCCAGTTAACCGGGTATTTCTCCTGCGAACTGGCAAACGGAGAAATTGTCAGCAATAAAACTAATATAAGGTTTCTTGTCTTCATAAAGTATCAGCCTTATTGTGTAAGGCTGTCATAATACTGTAACAGGGGAATGAAACTCAGCGGATCGCTTTTTGCCATTCTGAGCCTGTTCTGCTTAACATAATCCTTCAATTCGGCTTTTCTGTCAGCCAGAAGTTTAAGCAATCCCCTTTTCCCGGAAACCTGCATCACTTCACCATTTTTCCTTATATATATCCTGTGCTGCTGAATGAAAAGATCGTATTTGTTGTCAACAGCAAGTATTTCTATCTCCTTCCTGTATTTGACATAGAGAGCCGTGGGACCTTCATAATATACATTCACATACCCGCTCAGTACACCTGAACTGTCTGCTCCCATATTCAACACATGATATTCAGTATTCAGGTAATTTAATCTGAAATCATCAACCATTTCTTTGTTAAGGATGATAACTGTTGAGGGATTTATCCATAGGACAACCTCATCATTATAAATATCATACCTGAAAAGCTTGTTCCGGAAAACCTTTCCGTTAAAAGTGATGTCACCATTTGTATATTCCCCGGTAAGAAAATACGGGTTGCCTTTGACACCCAGATAGCGGTTTCTCCATATTTTCCCGTTGAGAATGAGATGATCATCCCCGGTAACATCCTGAACGGGCTTTGCTGAAAACAGCGGACTGAAGCATTCTGCCATCAGGAGAAGGACAGTGAGACAAATTTTAATTAAGTCAGACTTTCTCATTATTGATTACATATCCACTCATTCAAAGTCATGACAGAATAAGTGTAAAAAAACAATTTATTTACCAGACAATCGGATCAGACAGAATATTCCGGAATTCCGGATTTGCATGATTAAATTGTCATTTAACGTCTGAAAATTGAGGTAGTGAAATTATAAAATTTCCGGAATAAAATCTGTTTAATTCAAAAAATTAGTATTTTTTAACGTTGCCCGGCAGACACTCTTTTTCCCTCCGCACGAGTAAATGGATAAACTAATAACTACCCAGCCATTTTTATTGCTGCTGCTCCATAAGTATATCGGTTTTAACCATTCTGTTCTCGAGAATTCTGACATATTCAAGGGCCTGCCTTATTCTATAGTACTCCCAGGCTTTCTGCGCCCATCCGAGTGCAGTATCAAGATTTCCGTTTATCTCGCTGATTATAGCCATATTATATGTTGCTCTCCCGGCTGCTTTCCTTTTGGGATTTGTGGTTTCCTGTTCCCATAGCTCACCTGCTTCATTCCATTTGCCTACCTGTGCCTTGCGTTTCGCAATCTTGAAATTATAGGTCCCCTTTACAAAATAATCCCGCATCACACGCAACTCGTATGGAATCAGCCGGAAGGCATACCCATGCCCAGCTTTGTTGCTAACCTCGATTATGGCATCTTTTCTCCCTATAAGTCCGGCTACTGCCACAAGAGGAGTAACACCCCTGCCTGTAAAAACCACAGATTGAAAGTGATTATACTCATCAGCTATAATATGGTTTGCCGGATCATATATCCTCCAGCCGGTTTTTACGATGGTTTCCATGTCTGCCTGATGCACAATTCCGGGAATCTTCAGCCCGAACACTTTCTTGTCCCCATCGTCACGCGTGGAGTATCTTAATTTTGTGTCTGTGTCGTAATACTCCAGAGCGAACAGGGCATCCGTACCTGTCTCCTTACAGACTTTGGATACAATATCCCATGAAAGCGGAACGGGAAAGATACCCATCAGGCTGGGAGTCCTGAAATCAATGTCAGTCAGGTTTTTGACCTCATCAAACCTGCTGTTGTTCAATAACTCGCTTGAAAGACCTTTGATTGCTTCCTCTGCACCGTCCTTATCGAGGTTAACCCCTTCGAGGCTTAAAGCCTTGTCTATGACATCAAGTATTTTTGTTTCGTCAGTTGGCACGCTCCGGTTAATAACCCCGACTTTCTTTATATTCTGGGATAGTGTAACAGGTGCCGGTTCAATAACATTAAGGTACAGATAATTCATTTTACAGGATACCAGTACGAAAGGGATCATTATTAGTGGAAGTAGTTTTTTCATATTTCTTTTTTTATAGTCACTATTATGAATTAATTGGCGTCAGGCGTTAGGTGTCAGGGGACAGGCAACTTAAGATTCCTGTAGCCGGTCTCCGGTCGCCTTATTTTAACCTCTCCAGCCTGATATTTTTTATAGCTGCGGTAGTGTTCCATGATGCAATTCCAAAAGGTTTTGACAATTCTACTTCAGGTCGTATCGATAATGTCTTATCTCCTTTAGTAAAATTGACCACCATGACACTATCAATAAATGCTTTAATTGTATCTTCTTTTATCAGCAGGCAAATTCTGTACCAATGTTCTTTCTCAAATTCCATCAGCGTGGTTGTTTCGTTCTCTGAGGCATCCATTTCATTGATACTGCTTAATCCCACCACAGTGCCGCCCCATCCTCCGATGATGAGTGTACAGGGGTATTTTCCAACGGGGAAGGTCATTCCGCAGAAAAAATCAATGCCGGAAATCCGTTTTGCCTCAAGAGTCACCCTGTAGTTTATTTCCGGGAAATCCTTTTTCCAGGTAATACCGGTACATCCATCTCCCATTCCCAGAATTATTGCGCCTCCCGAGACATAAACAGGGCCCTGCGGGCCGAAGTTAGTGATTTCCCATCCCTCAAGGGTCTCACCGTCAAACAGATAAGTACTATCCGGCCTGGGTGCAGCATCCTTCAAATTATCCGGTATCTCTCCTTTATTGTTCTGTCTTCCTGTGCAGAAGCACAGTGACAGGGCAGCCAGCACCAGAAAAGATGATCTTCTTATTAACATTCCGACGGTCATTCAAAAAGTACTTAAAGAATAAATTTTAATTATGCTGATCATCAAAATTAAAAGTTTTCAGGAAACAGCACTTTAGAAATTGTCATTTTATTACCTTTAGTGGATTATAAAAATAAATCATGAACAGACTATCCGTATTCTTTGCGACAATTGTGATAACATCATTGTTCTGGTCCTGTACCTCAAAGCAGGAAATCATGGAAAAGAGGATGAAGAAATTCCTCTCTTATTATGAAGCCAAAGCAATTCCTCTGTCAAAGGAAGCTGCTCTGACATCATGGAATGCTAATATCTCGGGAACAGATGCCGACTGGGCGCTGAGTGAAAAAGCATCTTTTGAACTGGCAAAGCTTTATACTGATTCCAAGGCTTTCTCGGAATTAAAGACAATCAAAGAATCCGGGACGATACAGGACCCGATCCTGACACGGCAGGCCGACCTGCTCTTTGATGCTTACCTTGCCGGACAGGTTGATACCAGCCTTATTGCGGAAAGACTTAAAATGGAGACTGAGATCAACAAGAAATATTCTAATTTCAGGGCTAATATCAATGGGAAAGAGCTTTCTGATAACCAGGTAGAGGATATATTAAGAAACTCGGTAATAACCACTGAGCTTCAGGCTGCATGGGAGGGTCATAAGATGATAGGCCCGGTGGTAGCTGAAGATATTATAAAACTCGTTAAACATCGCAACCTCATCGCTACAAAACTAGGATTCAGCAACTTCCATGAAATGAGTCTTAAGCTTTCAGGGCAGGATCCGGCCGAGGTGACAGGAATTTTTGATGAGCTTGATAATCTTACAAGAGCAAATTTCATTCAGTTGAAAGGCGATATCGACAACTATTATGCAAAACGTTACAGGATAAAGGTTTCTGATCTGCGTCCATGGCATTACCAGAACAGATATTTCCAGGAAGGCCCCCAGATTTATCCTGTTGAATTTGACAGGTATTATGAGGAGCAGGATCCTGTTAAACTCGCTGCTGCATTTTATGATGGCATAGGCCTGAATGCGGATGCTATCCTGGCGAAGAGCGATCTGTATGAGAAACCCGGGAAGAACCAGCATGCTTTCTCAACGGATATCGACCGTGCCGGAGATGTCCGGACTCTTGACAATGTACGTCCTGACGTTTACTGGATGAATACGATGTTGCATGAACTGGGGCACGGAGTCTATTCATATTATAACGA
>CAYWEQ010000002.1:22321-27309 GCA_964457185.1 uncultured Rikenellaceae bacterium | reverse complement strand
ATGTATGAAGATCCCGACCAGGACCTTAACCAGCTTTGGTGGGATCTGGTCGAAAAATACCAGATGCTTGCAAAACCAGCAGGGCGTAATATGCCTGACTGGGCGACAAAGATCCATGTGGCACTCTACCCCTGCTATTATCACAACTACCTCCTTGGAGAACTGCTGGCTTCTCAGTTTTACGGGTACATCACGGCAAATATCTCAGAAAACCTGTCCCTTGTTGGTGAAAAGAGTGTCGGCACCTATTTCAAAGAAAGAGTTTTTATGCCCGGCACCAGATATTACTGGAACGATATGATTGAAAAGGCCACAGGGGAAAAACTTACTGCTGAATATTATGCAAAGCAATTTGTACAGTAGATATACGAAGGTTATTATGGGGGCTGTTTTGGAAAGTGTTATTGGTTATTACTTCGTCGGCCGGAGCTGCGGCGGAGGTGGGAATATTGGTTATAAGGCAATTAAGATAGGCTCAATATAATTATCAGGATATTTTTAACCTAATTAAACAGAAATAAGAAAATGGCAACAAAAAACAGAATTAATCGTCGTGAATTTCTGGGATCAGCTGCAGCTGCATCACTGGCACTGACAGTTGTCCCCAGGAATGTGTTTGGAGGACCAGGGCATATACCTCCGAGCGATAAAGTGACACTGGGCTATATCGGCTGCGGAACCCAGGGTCTTAGAGAAATGGCTTCGCTGATAGAGAATCCGGCATTACAGATCGTAGCTGTCTGTGATCCTAATAAATTCACCACGGATTATGTAGACTGGTCTGCGAATGAAATCCGCAGTCTGGTAAGGAGGGCAACAGGAGAGAATACATGGGGAGAGAATCTGACAGGCATTCCCGGTGGAAGGGATGTGGGACAGGAACTGGTACAGAAATACTATGGAAGATCAAAGGATTCAGGCACTTACAAAGGCTGTAATTCTTATGTTGATTTCCGTGAGCTGCTCGAGAAAGAGAAGGATGTGGATGCTATCAAGATAATGACTCCTGATCACCTTCACGCTGCAGTTGCAATCGCATCAATGAAAAAAGGGAAGAATGTTGTTACACATAAGCCTATTGCCAACAGGATATCTGAGTGGAAGAAGACTTATGATGTTACAAAATCAACAGGGATGATCACTCATTTGCTGGCCTGGAGTCAAAGATCAGGTTATGATGTTATTAAAAAATGGTTACAGGAAGGTCTTATCGGCAATTTAAAGGAGATCCATAACTGGTCAAACCGCCCGGTATGGCCGCAGTGGCAATCAAATCCGACTGATACACCTGCCGTACCGAAAGATTTTGACTGGAGCCTGTGGCTGGGTCCTGTACCTGATCGTCCTTATCACCCGAACTACACTCATGCTGTTTTCCGGGGCTGGTATGATTTCGGAGGCGGCAGTATTGCTGACATGGGACACTACAGCCTCTTTCCGCTGTTTCTTACCCTCGGAATTAATGCTCCTGCAATAAGTGCTGAGGCTTACGGTACAACAACCTGCACTCTGAAAAACAATGTGGCAGTTGGTGTTGTGAATGATGTTGCATTCCCGCTATCCTGCATGATACGTTTCAAAATGCCGGCACAGAAAGAGCTTGGACCTTTTGACCTGTACTGGTACGATGGCGGCATCAGGCCATTCCCTCCTGAGGAACTCGAGGGAAAGGAATTAACCCGTGAAGGAATGATGATTGTAGGCGACAAGGGTAAAATAATTGCCGGATTCAGGGGAGAAAGTCCCAGACTGATCCCGGAAAGCAGGATGAAAGGGGTAACCGCTGAACCCCAGAATGAACAGCAAAGAGAACAGCGTACCGACAGCAATGCAGTATGGCTCAACGCTTTCAGGGATAAAACTCAATCACCCGGAAGTTTCCTTTATGCCGGATCTGTAACAGAGACAATCCTGCTCGGAGGTGTTGCACTGAGAGCCCGAAAAAGAGTGGAATATGACAGTGCAAACATGAAAATTACAAATATCCCCGAGGCTAACAAGTACCTCACAAGGGAGTACAGACCGGGATGGGAGTTATAGAATCTCGTGATTATACGCAAATTTTAAATTCATAGACATATGACTGGAATAACACGCAGGAATTTCATAGAAAAATCGATGATAATAGGAGCAGCAGGAGTAGCTGCTCCTTCATTGATAAAAGAATCTGTAATGTCACAAACGCCAAGACAGATCAGGGATGATATCTCACTCGCCCAATGGGCTCTCGTGGATGAGATCCAGAAAGGTCAGTGGAAAACACTTGATTTCCCTAAGGTTGCAAGGAATGACTTTGGCCTTAATGGTATTGAATTCGTAAATACACTATTCGAGGCACCTACAGAAGGATACCTCGGGAGGCTGAAAAGAAATGCAGCAGAGCATGGGGTAACCATGGTACTGATAATGGTTGATGATGAAGGTGACGGATGTTCATCGACAAAAGAAGGGCGCCGTCAGTTTGAGATCAATCACAGGAAATGGATCGATGCAGCGGCTTATCTTGGATGTCAGGCAATAAGGACAAATTGCAGGGGAGAAAAGGGAGTATCAAAAGAAGAAGCCCTGAAGTATGCCGCAGAGTCATACCAGATGCTGCTGAAATATGCTGTACCGGCAAAAATAAGCGTACTCATTGAAAACCACGGAGGGGTTTCAAATGATGCCGACTGGATGGTTTCTCTCATGAAAGAAGTCAACAATCTTTACTTTGGAAGCTATCCTGACTGGCGGGGACCATCAGATAATTTTGATAATGTCGATTACCTTAATAAGATGCTTCCCTATGCCGGCGGAATGTCGTACCGTAACCAGCCGACTGAAGAACTAACTGCCAGAATGATAAAAATGGCAAAAGACGCAGGGTATCGCGGCTGGTACGGGATTGAATCCTCAGGAAGGGATGAGATTAAGAAAGGAATTGAATTATTGAAAAAGTATCTCTTCTGATAAAAAATAAATAAAATGAAAAAAGTCCTGCTTCTTCTCATTATTGCTGTACTGACTGCCTGTTCCTCAAAAAAGACAAGTAATAAAATGTCAGATACTGCTCAGTATATTGATGAAATAACTACCAGCACAGCGGTTCAGAATATCAAAGCCGCACAGCCTGAAGCAGATCAGGAGCTTCTTAAGAAAGGTGTCAGGCATGCAGCTTCGCTATGGAGAGCTGAAGATGGAACACCTGCAGAATTTTCTGATTTCGTGAGTGCAAATTATCTATCTGATCCGGTAAAACGTAAAGTTGTTTTCAACAAGATAAGCATATACATGGAATCGATCAGCGGGAATTTCAATGAGATAACCCTTGATCTTAAAAAAGTGCTTGATGAGACCGGCAGTGAAATTGACGAGATCGACCGTATGTTCGGGAACTATTCTATAGGTTCTCATCTGTCCGACGACCTTTATGGCAACAAGATAGCTTTTGTAATTGCCCTTAACTTCCCGTATTACACCCTTGCAGAGAAGGAAAAGCTCGGGCCATCATGGAGCCGTGATGAATGGGCTATGGCAAGACTCGGAGATTATTTTGTTTCTCGTGTTCCGGCTGAGCTTAACCAGGCTCTGAACGAAGCTATGGGAAACGGCGATATGTATATTGCTGAATATAATATACATATGGGGAAACTGCTTACAGATGACGGCCGGCGGATATTCCCTGATGATATGGTGCTCCTCTCCCACTGGAACCTCAGGGACGAACTGAAAGCCGACTATGCTGACAAGGAAAATGGCATTGAGAAGCAGGAGATGATAGTCAGTGTTATGGAACACATTATAAATCAGACTATCCCGAAGGATGTGATCAACAATCCGGATTTCGAATGGGCGCCTTTTTCAAATAAAGTAACGAAAGCAGGATCTCCAATTAATGTCACGCCTGAACCTGATACCCGCTACCAGCTTATTCTCAATTCTTTCAGGGCAATGAAAGATATTGATGCCTATAACCCTGAAATGAATACGGCCATCATGCGTAAATTCTCGTGGGAAATGGAAATTGCACAGGAGGAGATTGAAGAGCTTTTCGATTCTTACCTCAGGTCACCCCAGCTTGTAAAAGTTGCTGCACTTATCAAGGAGAGGCTTGGCCGTGACCTTAAATCCTATGATATATGGTATGACGGATTCAAGACACGCAGCAGCATACCTGAAGATCTGCTTACTTCAAAGACATCTGCGCTCTATCCTGATCCTGATGCTTTCAGGGCAGATATGCCCTCAATGCTCAGGAAACTGGGATGGAGCCCGGAAAGAGCTGAATACCTGGCTGATAAAATAGTGGTTGATCCTGCAAGAGGTTCAGGGCATGCATGGGGTGCCGCTATGAAAGGATCTTTGTCGCACCTGCGGACACGCATTTCAGAAAAAGGGATGGATTACAAGGGCTACAACATCGCAGTTCATGAATTCGGACACAATGTTGAGCAGACAATCACCCTGTATGATGTTGATAATTATATGATGTCCGGCGTGCCTAATACAGCATTCACTGAAGCTTTGGCTTATGTCTTCCAGGACCGCGATCTTATGCTGCTTGGGATGAAAGATGAAAATCCCGGGAAGGAGAAGATGAAAATCCTTGATGATACATGGTCTCTTATGGAAATCATGGGTGTGGGGATGGTTGAAATGATGAACTGGAAATGGCTGTATGAAAATCCTGAAGCTACTGCCTCGCAGTTTAAGGAAGCGGTGATAAACAATGCACTTGATACATGGAACAAGTATTTTGCCCCTGTTATCGGAGTTGAAGATTCTCCCCTGCTTGCCATCTATTCACACACTGTTAATGATCCGCTTTATCTGCCTAACTATTCGTACGGACATGTCATTCAGTTCCAGGTTGAGCAATACCTGAAAGACAAAAATCTTACGGCGGAGATTGACCGCATCTTTAAACAGGGACGTCTTACACCTCAACAGTGGATGATGGGAGCTGTGGGATCAAAGATCTCGACTGAGCCGCTGCTGAAAGCGCTGGA
>CAYWEQ010000002.1:17734-22221 GCA_964457185.1 uncultured Rikenellaceae bacterium | reverse complement strand
TATAAAGTACTGACCCTGGAGCAGGGGAAACGCTACAATCCTGCCGATTTTCCGAAGACCAACTGGAATCTGCCAAAATTCCTCTGGGTACCGTCATTAAGGTTTTTCGGATTTCAGAAGCTTTCGTTCTATACTACGGCAAGTATCCTCACCGGAACGGGAGTGGGCGGAGGAAGTCTTGTTTATGCCAATACACTATATATGCCCAAAGATGAATTTTTCAGCAACTCATCCTGGGCCCGCTTTGGCAGCTGGAAGGAGATACTTAAGCCTTTTTACGACAGGGCTTCATTCATGCTTGGGAGAAAGAAATACAAAAAACTCAATGCTGAAGATCTTGCCCTTGAGGCTGTTGCAAAAGATATGAATGCCCATGATACATTTGAAACTGTATATGTGGGAGTTAACCTGGATGGTGATGAAAAAGAGTGTGATCCGTATTTTGGCGGCCTCGGACCTCTTCGTAACAGATGTACTGAATGTGGTGGCTGCATAGTGGGATGCCGTGAAAATGCCAAGAACACCCTTGACAGGAATTATCTCTGGTTTGCCGAAAAAATGGGGCTCGAATTAATTCCGGAGACAAAAGCCGAGAAGATTTCATTTACTGATAATCTGTACCATGTTGAAACAAGGAAGGTCACTTCATTCCTCTTTAAAAAGAGGAGAGTCTTCAAAGCAAAAGGAATAATCATTTCTGCCGGAACCCTCGGTACACTTGAACTCCTGCTCAAACAGAAATACAGATACTCATCCCTGCCGCTGATCTCTGACCAGCTGGGTCATAACCTCCGGACAAATGCAGAAACACTCAGCGCTGTTTCAGGAGCAGAAGAAAAGCTCAATAACGGAATCGCAATAACATCAGTTTTTAATCCTGATCAACACACACATGTTGAGATTGTCAAATACCCTGATAACTCAAATGCCATGAAATGGTTTTTCGGCCTTTCGGCTGAGGGTTCATCGACAATTATTGGCAGGTCGTGGAAACTGATCTGGAAAACGATCTGTCATCCCTGGCAGTTTGCTAAAACTGTCTTCAACTTCAGGTGGTCAACCCGTCTTGTCATTTTTCTTGTTATGCAGACAGTGGATAATGCCATGAGAATGAAATGGAAGAAGACCGTTTTCGGGGGCAAGATGAAAATAGATAACAGCGGGCAAAAAAAGGTGCCGGCATACATTCCTGTAGGACAGGAGGTTATGGAACGATATGCAAAAAAAGTAAAAGGTGTGGCCCAGAACATCCTGCTTGAAGTTTTCTTTAACCGTCCTACGACCGCCCATATCCTTGGAGGATGTCCTATGGCGGAATCCGGGGAAACAGGGGTTGTGGATAAAAGCTTTAAAGCACATGGATACCCGAACATGTATATTACTGACGGTTCTGTGATACAGGGTAATATCGGGGTCAATCCTGCACTCACAATTATGGCAATATCTGAATACGCCATGAGCATGATTCCCTTTAAAGAAGGAACTGAACCGGCAGATATATCCAGACAACTTTTACTCCTTGAAAACGAATGGAAAAAGAAAAGATCAGATTAATACTGGAAAGTCAAAGGCAGTTTTTCAGATCAGGAAAAACTCTTGATTTAAAATACCGGCTGCAGATCCTGAAGAAGCTGAGATCCCTGATCCTGAGCCATGAACAGGACATTAAGGATGCTTTATGGAAAGACTTTCATAAGCCTGAATGTGAGGTTATCTCTTCAGAGATACAATTTGTTTTAAAAGAGCTGAATCTGACAATAAGGAAGCTTGGAAGCTGGGCAAGACCAAAAAGAGTCAGAACTCCAATTGTCCATTTTATCGCTAAAAGCTTCATATATATGCAACCATATGGACAGGTTCTGGTGCTTTCACCGTGGAATTTTCCTTTCCAGCTTTCTTTAGTGCCTGCTCTGAGCGCCCTGGCTGCCGGAAACTGCGTTGTTTTAAAAACGTCACAACGGGTGCCGCTTATTAGTGGCCTAATAGAGAAAATTATCAGCAACCTCCCTGAAGATCTTATTGTTGCGATAAATGGAGATCATTCAATAAGTGATTACCTGCTTGATTATAAGTTTGACTACATCTTCTTCACGGGAAGCAGTAATGTTGGCCGTTATGTAATGGGGAAAGCCTCCGCGAACCTGATACCTGTTTCACTGGAACTGGGAGGTAAAAGTCCGTGTGTTGTTGCAGCAGATGCCAGGCTTGACTTTGCCGTAAAAAGGATCGCATGGGGGAAATTCTACAATGCAGGACAGACATGTGTGGCACCTGATTATCTTCTTATTGACAAAAAAATCAAAAATCACTTCCTGGATCTCATGGCCAAGGAGATAAAATCTTTCTATGGGGACAGACCGGAACAAAGTGATGATTTCCCGCATATAATAAATGAAGAGAGTGTTTTAAGACTTGTATCTCTGATGGAAACAGGACAAACAGCCATCGGAGGCACATATAACGTACAAAACCGTTATGTGGCTCCGACAATAATCAGGGATATACATCCTGATGATCCCATAATGAAGCAGGAGATCTTCGGACCAGTGCTCCCTGTAATTGATTTTGAGAATTTTGAGGAAGTATACAGGATAATTGAACGATATCCTAAACCTCTGGCTGTCTATATTTTTACCAGGAATAAAAATCTTGCACGTGAATTCCTGGTAAAAACACATAGCGGATCAGCTGCCATCAATGATACTGTAATACAATTTGCATCACCGTATCTTCCCTTTGGCGGAGTAGGTTGGAGCGGAATGGGGAGATATCACGGGAAGAAATCATTCGAGACTTTCTCAAATATCAGGGGGGTGATGGTAAAATCGAACCTCATTGACCTTTTTCTCAGGTATCCTCCATATAACAGGTTAAAGGAAAAGGCTTTTAAGTGGTTTATGAGGTAAAAGAAGTCTTGAAGTCTTGCAGTCTTGCAGTCTTGCGGTCATTTGATCTTGAAATAACTTTGTATCTTTATAAAAATTAACCTGTATTAAACTATATCAATTAATATTTAGTGTATATGAAAAAGACTATTTTTTATATTTCGCTGATAGTCCTTGCAGCATGCAGCCAGCAGAAGACTGAGCCTACAGCTACTGTTAATAATTTCACAGTAGAGGGGAAAAATGTAACAGTTTATATTACTGCAGACAGTACAACTTACAGACTTACACCGACTGAAAAGCTTCAATTCACGGATCTGGAAAACACTTCAGAAAGAGATATTTACATTTTTGCAGATCCTTCCAGGACATTTCAGACCATGCTTGGAATAGGAGGAGCACTGACAGATGCAGCTGCCGAGACATTCGCAAAACTTCCTGAAACAAAACAGGAAGAGCTGGTACAGTCATATTATGATCCTGAGAAAGGCATTGGCTATACTCTTGCCAGGACCAACATCAACAGCTGTGATTTTTCGAGCGGAAGCTATATCTATGTTGACGAAGGTGATAAGGAACTCACTTCGTTCAGCATAGACCATGACAGGCAATATAAGATTCCTCTTATTAAAAGAGCTGTTGATGCTACAGGCGGTAAACTTACTTTATTTGCAAGCCCTTGGAGTCCGCCTGCATTTATGAAAGACAATAACAATATGCTCAGGGGAGGTAAGCTGAAGCCTGAATTCTATCAATCGTGGGCAACTTACTATACGAAGTTCATAAAAGAGTATGAAAAAGAGGGAATACCTGTTTGGGGAATATCCATCCAGAATGAACCGATGGCAACACAGACCTGGGAATCCTGCATTTATACAGCAGAGGAAGAGAGAGATTTCCTTAAGAATTACCTTGGTCCGACGATGAAAAATGAAGGGCTGGCGGATAAGAAAATAATTGTATGGGATCATAACCGTGATCTGATAGTACAGAGGGCACAGGCAATATTCAACGATCCGGAAGCTTCAAAATATGCATGGGGTATGGGGTTTCACTGGTATGAAGACTGGACCGGTGGTCAGCAGATGTATGACAATACAGAACTTGTCCATAATACGTATCCTGATAAGAACCTGCTTTTTACAGAGGGCTGCAACGGCCCATTTAACAGCGACCGGTATTATTCCTGGCGGCTTGGTGAGGAATATGGTGTTTCAATGATTAAGGATCTCAATAACGGGACCGTTGGGTGGACAGACTGGAATATTCTGCTTGATGAGACTGGCGGACCCAATCATGTGAGGAATTTCTGTTTTGCACCTGTCCATGCAGATACGAGGACCGGAGAGCTGATTTATACAAATTCATACTATTACATCGGTCATTTCTCAAAATTCATACGCCCCGGAGCAAAAAGGATAGTATGCTCTTCGAGCCGAAGTCAGCTGCTGACCACAGGCTTTATGAATGAAGACGGGACTATTGCAATTGTTGTTATGAACCAGGGAAACAGAAATATAACTTACAATTTGTGTTTTGGACTTCAGAATGTGAAAGTTACCATTCTGCCACACTCAATACAAACACTGGTAATTTAAGGAA
>CAYWEQ010000002.1:10991-17634 GCA_964457185.1 uncultured Rikenellaceae bacterium | reverse complement strand
AATGTGAAAGTTACCATTCTGCCACACTCAATACAAACACTGGTAATTTAAGGAAAATCTTTACTTCCCGTGTATCAAAAAGATTACATACTGCGAATGATTGAAATTGATGGTCTGACGATATAACGGTATAATGGTATAACGGTATGATGGTATAACGGTATGAAGGTTCTTGAGTTATCAAGTATTATTCAATGAAGCTGATTCCGGCTTTTTTTCCGGTTTCTCGTACATATTCAGCGGCGAGTTTATAATCTTCCTGTGTTTCAAGGTGCTCAAGCATTATCGGGATATCCCTGATTTTACTGGCCTCCTGTAAAAGTACCGTATAATCAAGAGTGCCCAGTCCGGGCCTTCGTTCTTCCAGGTGAACTGTAAGTTTGGGAAGGATAATAATGTCTTTTGCATGAACAGACTTGAGATATGGCCCCAGCTTGGAGAAACACTCTTTAATAAATTCGGCATTTCTGTAATACCGCTGAGGACTTGAGATCATATTCACAGGATCAAGATGAGCAGCAAACTGTTTACGGTCAATGGCTTTTATTAATTCCAGGTATGAGTCGGGTGAATCAGGAAGCATAAACGGCATAGGTTCGAGAGTATAGAAAGCATTTTCAGGTTTTACCTCGTCAATTATTGCTCTTACTGTATCAACTATCATTGTAAATGTTTCCTCAGCATAGTTCCCGGCATATGGTCCATCCCAGATCTCACCCCTGGCGCCTGATATGTTTACACAGCAATGGGCCCCTATTTCATCAGCCAGCCTCAGTGTATCTATATTCTTTTCGATCGCCTTTTTCCTGGCAGTCTCATCAGGATCAAGCGGATTGTTCCAGACCCCTGCTTCTGCTATCAGAATGTTATTCTTTTCTGCTTCTGTCCTGAATGCTTTAATAAGTTCAGCAGGTGCACCAGGCTGGACCGGACAATATGCAGCACTGTATCCTAACGATTTCAGTGCTTTAACCCAAGCAACCGGATCATTAAAATTGCCCGGGGCAGGACCTCCGAGTCTTACAGGAAATCCGGCTGAAGAACTTTTCCCAGCCTTCAATAAGTGAGGACCTGCAATTAGATTTGCTGATATCAGCGTACCGGTTCTGATAAAATTTCGTCTGTTTAGTTTCATTTTCACAATAAGATTAATAATACCTGCCGATATATTTATTCTCTACAATAAGTTTTTTCAATTCACGCGGATTGATCGTATCCTGCTTTTTGTAAATGATCTTCCCTCCCGGCTCAACCAGGAGTGTGTACGGTATTCCGCCCTGCCAGTCAGGGTCTACTGCCTCAATCATCTGGTATACATCATCCTTGTTGAATATATAGTTTTTATTAGAGGCTTCATTTTTCTTCAGGAATTTAAGGACTTCTGCTTTCTTTTCGGGCTTGTCAGCGCTTATGGAGATATATTCGAAAGGCCGGCCCCGATACATCCGGTCAATGATGACAAAGTCGGAAAATTCCGCAATACACGGACCGCACCATGTTGCCCATATGTTTATTAATCTCAGCTTCTCAGATGTGTTTTTAACCAGGTCCTTTATCCCCTGAACATCAATATCTTCCACTGTAACAGGTAATTCAGACCACTGCTTGTAGAGTTTTCTTGTGTATTCATCCTTCCATGACCATTTAATGGAGCATCCGAATACTTTTGTAACCGGATTAGCGACTTTTTCCCCTGCCAGAACAGCGTCAATCGCATTTCTTACATCCTCCCCTTTCCCGGTGCCTGGTTTTTCTGATCCGTCAACTCTCCCGGTATAACGCAGGATCATCTCCCTGTCAAAAACGAAACAATGCGGTGTTGCTACAGGGCCGTAAGCAAGTGCGGTTTTTTGTTCATCTCCATCGTACAGATATGGAAATGTAAATCCTTTATCTTCAGCGCGCATCTTCATCTCTTCGAAGCTGTCACCCATATCGGAGTATCCGAGCTCTGAAAGATTTAATCCCTGTAAGGAGTTTGGTGATATCATTACAACAGCTACACCTTTCGGCTTAAAGTCCTTTGCCAGTGCAATGATCCTGTCCTCATAGGCCTGAGCAGTGGGGCAATGATTACAGCTGAAAATTATGACCAGAACATCAGCTTTATTAAAATCTTTCAGGCTGTAGCTTTTCACATCCACGCCGGAAAGGTTAAAATCAGGCGCTTCTGAACCAATTGCCAGAGTTTTCGGCTCAGGATTAGCTGTCTGGGAATACAAATGTCCTGTGACAAACAGAACAGGTATTATCAGCAATGTTCTCAATGAGTATTTCATTATTTTCAGATAATTATTCTGTTCAAATATATTTTCTTTTTATCACATAATCCCTTATATTAAGAAAAACAGATATTGCCAGTGCTGTGAGAAATGCATACAATGTGAAGTTATCAACCCGTGAAGCATCAAAATTAAGCCCTGTAATTCTGTCAGCAAGGTATTTGACATAGGAATTCGGAAGATCTGTTTTCCCCAGTTTATCAAGGATGTCAAAATGCCAGTCAGTAAACGGACAGTAACCCAAAACCCCTACAATCAGTCCAAGGAAAAGCCATGAGGCCCCTGTCAGTGAAAGGGTAATAAGGTTGGCAATCCTTGTTTTTTTCCATATCCACCCGAACATGTTAAAGATGATCAGGGAGGAATGGAATATGACGAAGAAAATATCAAGGAGACGGTAGATCATTTAATTAAAGGTTCAAGGGTTAGGTGGCCATATCCTGAATTCACCGCTGCAGTGAAGCATGGCCATCATGTACAATAACCCATCATAGTACCTCTCGCCGAATTCTGAGGGTATCGGTGTATTCCACAGTGCTTCAGTGAATTCCCTTGCAGGAGGATGTGTTGCGGCAAGGCTCGTCACTGCATTTGTTGCAACAAGGCCCTTGGCGTGATTGCTATCGAGAAGTTGCCCATCGAGAGTATACTGTGTGCCGTAGGCATCCATGCCCTGAGAAGCAAAGAACGACTGTATCCTGTTGCTCAGTTCCTGCTGGCGGGGATCCACGCGCCACCATGACCAGTCGACTGCCCAGTTCATCTGGGTCCTCCTGGCATCAAATGAAAAATTGCCTGCGCGCTGATTCCATGGTGTGGCATGTGGAGTGCCATCGAAATTTGCATAATCCGGTGCAAGTCCTGTTACAGGATGAGTTGTTTTTATAAAGAAATTACGGCTTGTATCGGCTGCGGCTGCCCAGAATGACCTGTCATCCTCAGGACCCCACCTTGCCCATAACTCATAAAAAGCAGGCAGGTGATATGACGGATCTGTAAAATCCCATGCACCGCTGTCCGGCACAAAACGGATCATGAATTTATCTTCCTCCACCATTGGGCCCACAACTCTTTGTCCGAATCGTGTTTGTCCTCGTTTGACAGGATGATGCCTCATGGCAGTAAGAATTTTGTTGGCCCACGCCTTGTAGTCATATATTCCACTGCCATCACTCCATCGGTGTGATGCAAAGTAAAGTGCCATTGCCATGTATTCTTCACCATCAGGAGCTGCTGTTTCAGCATTAGGGATTCCGTCCCGTTTGAGTGACCAGGCGAAGTATCCTTCTGACGGATGTTCAGGGGAACTTACATACATGAAGGTCATCGCCCAGTTCCAGATGGCATCAAACTCAGCTTTCTTGTCCATCTGAACAGCTATCATCATGCCATACGAAATTCCCTCACTTCTGACATCATTATGAAGAACATCGCTGACATAGGCCAGGGGACCATTTTCGTTCCGGCCGGCCTCAAAATATATAGCCTGTGTTGCTGAATCCCCATGGAATAACTGCTGAAAGGCAGCGTCGTTTTTTGCTGAGATATCAGCCATCGAATGTCCGTTCTCAAGAAACAGATTACGGTATTTCCCTGTATAAAATGCCCCTTCACTATTCCCGGATATTCCTGAATCCCTGGTATCATTTTTCTGACCGCAGGCGCCGTAAAGTAAAGAGAAACATATCACACAAAAAAAATTCAACTTTATCATGATTTTTATTTTAGCTATAGTAATTCTGTATAATTTGACATTGGGTCTTTCCTGTTCTTTTTTAACTTTACTCTTCAAAGTTACCTTAAATCCCGGATCATGAAAAAAAATCTTTATACAGCCGGATTTCTTCTGGGACTGACAATTTTCATGTCAACTCTTGACGGACAGGTCAAAGAACCTTCCCCGGATATGAAAATCTTTGCCTCCGAGCAAAAACCAATGTATATGATGACGTACGACCATGGAGGGCTTGTCCTGTGGGGTACTGATCATTTCGCAAATTATCTTCATAGCGCCGTTGACTGGCTCACCCGTTATCCGGGATTTAAAATTGGCCTTGATAATGAAGCCTATACATACGATTATCTGGCTCAGCATGATACTGTTTTGCTGGGAGAGTTAAAAGGCTATATTAAGAAATACCAGGGGCGGTTTGGAATTGGTACATGTACATACGGTCAGCCTCTGTCGCAATTCATCAATGAAGAATCCAATATCCGTCAGATAGGATATGCTATTGAAACTGATCAGTCGGTATTTCATTACAGACCAACCGTTTATCTTATGAGTGAACATGCCATGCATAGCCAGATCCCGCAGATATTGAACGGGTTCGGATTTAAAGGAGCTATCATGCGCACTCATTTCATGATGTATGGGTATAATCCGAATTACAACTCGGCAATTGGCAGGTGGATTGGCAGGGATGGATCAGAAATTCCGGC
Organism: uncultured Rikenellaceae bacterium; assembly: GCA_964457185.1. GTDB lineage: Bacteria > Bacteroidota > Bacteroidia > Bacteroidales > VadinHA17 > LD21. The sequence goes on along the minus strand of CAYWEQ010000002.1, from coordinate 12,910 downwards.
TATTCCTACCTACAAGGGAGAAGGAAGCGGTTTTGGCTGGGTCACCGAGGATAACCTCATACTGACCCGCTATCCGGGGCCGGAATGCAATGAGCCTCTTGAAGAATTCAGGAAAAAATTCTCAAATATTGATCCATTGCTTGCTACCCGTGTTGATGATTCTGGTTTGCGGCAGGAAGGACTGGTAAAAGAGTACGAAGGCAAGACGGGATTCAGGTGGATCCTTGCAGATGAAATATTCAGGATATTTCCTGAACCAAAGGAAGAATTTATAACGGCACCGGATGACTTTCATGTAAGGATGCCCTGGGGATATTGCGGCAATGAAATATGGAATATGTCGAGGAAAGCTGAAGTGAAAATACTTACTGCAGAAAGAATAGCTGCACTGGAATTGTTATCGGGCGGTAATGATCATGAGAAAGCATTAAGGGAATCATGGAAGAATCTGCTGGTGGCCCAGCATCATGATATACAGATATGCGGCATCCTTGAAGATTCACGAAGATTTCTTCCCGCTTCTATCAACTTGTCAGACAGCATTATAAAGTCATCAATGGATTTCTTTGCCTCCCGGATGAAGGGAGGTAATCTCGGACAGATAACTGTTTTTAATCCATTATCCTGGTCACGCAATGAATGGATAAATGCTGTTGTCATCTTACCGGATGATATCAGAAACTTTGAAATAAGGAACGGAGATGAAAAGGTCCCTTATGAAATAGTTACATATACCCATATTGCTGGTAAAAACAGATCCCTTATGAACCTTTTAATCCATACTGAAGTTCCTGCTTTGACATTTCAGTCGCTTGAAATAGTTAAAACCGCAAAACCTCAGAAAACAGCTAAAACAATAGACTTTGACAAGGATAATCTTGTAATAACAACTCCTTACTGGATAATAAGTCTTGAAAAGGATGGAGGGATCTCTGCTATAACAAGCCGCTCATCCGGCAGGCAGCTGTTAGAGAACAGACGAAGCGGATATTTCGCCGGTGTAATCAATGGCGAGTCAGTTGAATCATCAGGAAAATGGGAAATTGATTCTGCAATATTAAGCAATAATCAACTGTTATTGTTTGAAACAGGGAATATTGGACAGGTTCCTTACCGTCTTGAAATGAAGCTGAACAGTTTTTCTCCGAGGATAGATCTTTCAGCAAGATTTATGTTCAATGAAGAAAAGATAGGACGCTTAAGTGATAATAAACGTGAGATAGCCTCTTCATTCCTTCATGAAGAAAAACTAAGATACAAGATATTTCCTGCCCTGGGAATTGGAACTACAGGTATTCGCGACCTGCCATTTACTGTTGCTGAAACAGAAGACAGGTATATTGAAGGCAATTACTGGACAGCTCTTGCTGACGGACATTCAGGTATTGCAATTTTCAACAGGGGAAACATGGGTTCGGTGTTTGAAACTGATGGGGGATTCTCCCTGCCCCTGGCATATTCAATGTATTACGTCTGGAAAACGGTGATCCTGAAAGGGAGTTTTATGTATGAATTCTCTTTATATCCTTTTGAGGGGAGGTGGGACGAAGCTGATCTTCACAGGAAAGCCCTGGAATACTCTTTTGCCTTTGTGACAGGTGTTTCGGAAAAGGGAACCGGCAAATCAGGGAACCAGGTACAACTTTTTAATATCTCATCCTCCGATGTAATTCTTTCAGCATTATATACCGTGAAGAGAAAGCCAATAATAAGGTTCTATGAATCACGAGGAACAGAAGGTGAACTGAACCTGCATTATATTCAGGGACCCGATAGCTTTACTGAAGCAGATCTCCTTGAAAATGAAACAGGAAAGATTGATTCTCCTGTCAGATTCAATCCCTGGCAAATAAGGACACTTATTATGGGGAATGGCAATTTCGGGGAATAGTGTTTAAATCTATTTTACAGTTTTATCC
>CAYWEQ010000002.1:0-10891 GCA_964457185.1 uncultured Rikenellaceae bacterium | reverse complement strand
ATGGGGAATGGCAATTTCGGGGAATAGTGTTTAAATCTATTTTACAGTTTTATCCAATTCCCTTCCCAGACTTTCATATAATCCTTTTCTGCCGGCTTTGTCGTTCTTAAGGATATTGTTTGCGTATTCAGCGACTTTCTCAGCCACTGCACGCGGGACAATTACCACACCATCACCGTCAGCAACCACGACATCACCCGGGCATACCAGCACTCCCCCGATAGAAACCGGGCGATTTACAGATTCAATCTCGTTTCTGCCCGGACGGATACCCCTGGCCTTTTTTCTCAGGTAAAGAGGCACTTGTTCAAGGCCGACCTCGTCAGTATCCCTGGCACCTGCATCTGTTACTACACCCACGGCTCCCAGTCTGTACCAGTTCAGAATATTATTTGAGCCTATGGATCCGATATCCTTATCCTCAACGTCATCAATGACAATTGCTGTTCCCGGTCTGATAATGGCGGCGAATGCTTCTGTGGATATAGTGCTGTAAAAGTTGCTTTCCCATTTTGAGAATTCTTCTCCTGGTGCAGGCAGGGCCGGTCTTTGGGTCGGGACATACCTCACGGTGACAGCTATGCCTCTGAAAACGTGTTTGAAATCCACAGGATCTGTCCACGAGGCCTGTATCTCAGGATTAATGAGGCCGGTACCCGGGAGACCGACCATATCAAGTCCGTCAGAAACATCCGCAACCCGGAGATTCCTGTAAAGTTCAAGTATTTTTGCATCTTCTTCAGCAGAATATACTCGGGTTCCAATTAAATTTATTCCTCCTGCAAGTGTTTCTTTGTCAGTAACCTGAGAAAGAGCTACAGGAAATATCATGGTCGAAAGGGCCACAAAGACGAAAAGCAGTTTTTTCATTGAAATAATATTTGATGTTTATGCTAAATTACACTTTTCAATTAGAATAAATATTATATTTTTGAAATCATAATCAGATTCTATGCATCACAGCTGGGTACTTGAATACAAGATCAAGATAAACCGCTCCGGGCTTTATTAAGAAACAGGGAGAGTCTCTCCTGTTTTGCCAGATGACTTACACATTTTGAAAATCATTCCTGTATTAAAAACAATGCATTAATGAGGTCATTATCACGCGATAACATTATTAAAAGAGAATCATTCTCAGATAATAATCGCTCTCAAATGAAAATAGAAATCAAAACCTGAAAATAAATACTAAAAACATATAATAATGGATAAACTATTAATTACAGGTTCAAACCTGACAATTTATGATGTTGTCAATGTAGCACGTTATGGTCAGAAGGTAGAGCTTCATCCAGATGCCCGGAAGCGGATAAACGATTGCCGCGCTATGCTTGAGAAAAAGATCGTGGCACATGAAATAATGTATGGCGTTAATACCGGTATCGGTGAGTTTTCAGAGATCGTTCTGAATGATGACCAGATGAAAGACTTTCAGAGATACCTGGTATACAATCATGCAGCGGGTATCGGTGAACCAGCCTCTGTTGAAACAGTCAGGGGAGCCATCCTGGGAAGGATAAATGTGCATGCCCATGGCAACTCAGGAAGCCGTCTTGAAATTACGGAAACATTCGTTGAGATGCTGAACAAGGGTGTCACTCCATATGTGTGCCAGAAAGGATCAGTCGGAGCTTCAGGCGACCTGGCTCCAATGTCCCAGATCGCGCTTCTTCTTCTTGGTGAGGGACAGGCATACATAAAGGGTGAGCTTCTGGATGGCAAAACCGCCATGGAAAAAGCAGGTATTCCCGTTCCCGGGCTTCTTGCACGTGACGGCCTTGCAGCAATAAACGGATCAAATGTGATGACAGCAATGAGCGCTCTCTGGCTTGTGGATGCCAATAACTGGCTTAAACAGGCTGAGATAGCAGCATCCATGTCACTTGAAGCACTCAAGGCAAATATGAAGCCCTATACTCCCCTCCTGCATGAGGTAAGAGGATTCAAAGGAGCTGTAAGAAGCGCCAACGCTATAAATAAATGCATCGCTGGCGGCGACCTGAAAGAAGGAAAAGTAAAGTCAAAAGTACAGGATGCCTACTCAATGAGATCGACACCACAGGTGATAGGCGCGGCTCATGATATGCTCGCTTTCGCACGCAGCCAGGTGGAAATAGAACTTAACGGCGTCGGCGACAACCCGATCTTCTTCCCCGATAAGAACCTTACCCTGTCAGGAGCAAACTTCCAGGGATCGCCTGTGTGTGTTCCGATGGACATGGCAGGTGCCTGCATGACTATGGTAAGCGTCATGTCGGAAAGAAGAATGAACAGATTGAACAATCGTGCGCTGAGTGTCGGACTGCCTGATTTCCTGACAAAGGGTGCAGGCATGTTTTCAGGTATGATGCTGAGCCAGTATACTGCCGATATGCTGATAGTTGAACAAAGGATACTCTCCATGCCGGCATCAATACAGTCAATCCCGGCTGCTGCCGACCAGGAGGATTTTGTTTCAATGGGAATGAATACCGCTATAAAAAACAACCAGATCCTTGAGTGTGCTTATGGTATTCTCGGGATCGAATTTATGGCTGCCGCACAGGCGCTGGATTTCAGGAAGGAAGAATACAATTTCGGGAAAGGAGTCCAGATAGCAAAGGATGTCATCAGAAAACATGTTGAATTCCTCGAAATTGACAGACCTCTCTATCCCGATCATACGGTTATGAGAGAGCTTGTAAGATCATGTGAGATACTTCATGAAGTTGAAAAAGAAGTTGGGACCCTTGAATAGATTTTCTTAATTTTACTTATTAATCAAACAATCATACCTATGTTCCGTAAAAGCTTAGTTATATCATTTTTAATCTTTGCATTAACTGCAAATGGCCAGACCAGATATACGCCAGCTCCTGAAAACCTGAAAGCGAGGGAATGGTTCCAGGATGCGAAATTCGGATTGTTCATTCACTGGGGAGTTTACAGCGTTCTAGGTGATGGTGAGTGGGTGATGAACAACCAGAGGATTGATAAACAGACTTATCAGAAACTGCCTGCATTCTTCAATCCGATTGATTATAATCCCAAAGAGTGGGTGTCAATGGCAAAAGCCGCAGGCATGAAATATATCACCATTACAAGCAAGCATCATGACGGATTTGCCATGTTCGACTCCAGGATTACCGATTGGGATATTGTTGACCGCACACCATATAAAAAAGATGTTCTGAAAATGCTTGCCGAGGAGTGCAGGAAAGAGGGTATAAAGCTCTTCTTTTATCATTCTCAGCTCGACTGGTATCAGGATAATTTCTATCCGCGTGGCGGTACCGGTCAGACTGCAGGGCGCCCCGAGAGCGGCGACTGGTACAAATATCTTGATTTCATGGACGGACAGCTTACCGAACTGCTGACCAATTATGGTGAAATCGGGGGAATCTGGTTTGATGGATTCTGGGATAAAAAGAATGCTGACTGGCGTCTTGATAAAACATACAATCTGATCCATGAGTTACAGCCTGCATGCCTTGTAGGCAGCAATCATCACCTTGCTCCTTTCCCCGGGGAAGATTTCCAGATGTTCGAGAAGGACCTTCCCGGGAATAAAACGACAGGATTCAATCCTGAACAGACTGTAGGAGCGCTTCCTCTTGAAACATGCGAAACCATGAATAATTCATGGGGCTTTAACCTCCAGGATAAGAATTATAAATCAACAAAAAATCTTATCCAGTATCTTGTGAAGGCAGCGGGTCACAACTCCAACTTCCTGCTTAATATAGGTCCTATGCCGAACGGGAAAGTCCAGCCTGAATTTATTGCCACCCTTCAGGAAATGGGAAGATGGATGGAGAAGAACGGCGAGACGATCTATGGAACACGCGGAGGACCTGTTACATCAAGGACATGGGGTGTTACTACTCAGAAAGGGAACAAGGTATATGTCCATATTCTGAATCTGGAAGACCTGAACCTTCTTATCCCTGATTTCGGCAAGAAAGTTAAAAATATAACTCTCTTTACATCAGGAGCTAAGCTTAAATATAAGCAGGATTTATTCGGTATCTCAATAGCTATCCCGGCAGATGCAATTGATGAAACCGATACTATACTGGTTATTGAAGTCTGAGTTTATTCTTTCACCACTGCAGAATTATTACTTCAGGAAGACTTCAAGTACAGGTATCTCAACCGGCGGCTTTTGGACGGGAAGAGATAGTAGTAAATCATTTCCGGCTTCATTCCTGCCGGTTGTCATGTTCACCTCTGAGGCATCATGAAGGAACTGGACATATTTGATCTTGTCCGCCATATTTTTCAGTATCAGCCTGTTCAGAGGATAAACCAGCAGATGGACATATAATCTTTTAGTCACCGGGTTATATGTAAGCAGGGTATTCGGAGGAGCAGTAAACTCTGCAGGAGCTTCTGTACAACCATAAACAGAACGGCTGTTAACCTTCATCCATTCACTCATTGCTTTCAGGCGTTCCTGTGCGCGATAATCAAACGTACCTCTGGCAGTGGGACCAACATTAAGCAGAAGGTTTCCTCCCTTGCTTGCTGATTCAACAAGCAGCTCAAGAAGCTGCGCAGGGCTTTTCCAGGAAGTCTCATCACGGTAATATCCCCAAGAACCGGAGAATGTCTGGCATGTCTCCCAGGGGATCCTCTTCCCATTATACTCCGGCCATTTTTCCACTTTATATTGCTCAGGCGTTGTGAAGTCCCATCCTCCTTCCACATCTTTAAGATCAAGCCGGTCATCAACAATGATACCGGGCTGAAGTGAACGGGCTAGTTTCAGGAGGTTTTCTGAATCCCAGTCTTCCCGGCCCTTTCCATTTTTACCGGGAAATGAGAAGTCAAACCAGATTATGCTTATCTCTCCATAGTTTGTAAGCAGTTCCCTTACCTGATTCTTCATATATTCCCTGTACCTGTTCATATCCTTTCCCCTGTTAAGTCTTGCATATGCAGTATCTGATTCCTGCCTTTGCGGATGCCTGCTGTCGATAGTATAATCGGGGTGATGCCAGTCGATGAGGGAATAATAAAAACCAACCTTCAGACCTTCTGCCCTGAAGGCATTTACATATTCCCTTATCAGGTCCTTGCCGCAGGGAGTATTGGTCGATTTGTAATCAGTATATTTTGAGTCGAACAGACAAAAACCCTCATGATGCTTGGCTGTTAAAACTACATATTTCATCCCGGCTTCCCTGGCCATCTTTGCCCATTCCTTCGGATTGTAAAGGTCTGGATTAAATAATTCAAAATACTTCTGGTACTGTTCATTGGTCATCCTCTCCCTGTTCTTTACCCATTCATGGCGTGCGGGTAAAGCATATAATCCCCAGTGGATGAACATTCCGAACCTTGCTTCTGTCCACCATTTCATCCGCTGGATTTTCTGAGCCTCGGTCTCTTTGGGCAGCTGTGCCGGTGTTAATTGTGAAATAATTAACAGTCCTGTCAGCATAACAGAGATCAACACGGTTTTGTTTTTCATAGTATTATATTTTTAAGGCTTGTTAAATTGCTGCTTGAATATACGAATTGCTTTCTGATCGAGCATCTTCTCAATTTGTTTTTTCATCTTCTCATAATGTGAACCTTCCCAATATATATGTCCGCATCCCGGGCATTTTTTAAATTCATTATAGTATTCTCTGGTTTTAGGAAGGATATGATCTATAATTTCTTCCTTTGGCACAACAGTTAATATCCCGTTACATTCAAGACAGCGGCTGAATGGATCCTCAAAATTTTTAAGATCAAACCTTTTAAATACTTCCGAAAACTGTTCTTCAGGATGAGGAGACCTTATCCAGTAACCATGTGTAACTAACTTATTTTTGAGCAATTCCCTGTCGCGCGTCAATATGATCCTGTGTTCTTTCCTGGATATCCTGATAATTTCCTGATCTGTCAGATGTCGGAAAAAAAGCGTATCAAATCCACACAATCTGAGATACCTGGCAAGTTTGCCCAGGTGAACATCCAGGATAAAAGCAGGATTTCTCAATGGCTTTTCACGTAAATGCGATACATCAGTTATATCAAAGCTTTCGAAAACCGGATAGACTGATACCTGGTCTTCATTTTGCAGCTTATTTTTAAAGTCGACGGAATTGCCATTAATGATGATCATATCAACTTCCACATGAGGAACTCCCAAAGCTTCAATAGCATCCTTGACTGAGGGGTTACCGCTAAAAGAGTATTCAAAGGATACTTTCTTCTTCCCCGCAGGCAGAAAGTCATTCAATTCCTCATAAAACCTGAACCATGCTGAGCTCATTGTTCTGTCAGTTGAATCTTCCTAATAAGATCTCCATAAGATCGCTGGTTTCGAGATTCACCGGATTGTTCTTGCATTCGGTGGACAAACAAATCTTCTCCAGATCATTTTCTTTTAAACCGAATCTTCTCAATCCGGGTAACCGTAATTCACTGGTAAGATCATGGAGATGCTCAATAAAACCATCAATATAAAAATCCTCATTTCTCCCTTTCTCATCAAGGAAAAGCTCACCAAGAAGGGCATATTTACCCAGAGTTCCCGGTTTGCCAAATCCCTTCCGTAATTTTTTGACATTCATTTCATTGGATACAGCCATCAGCGTTCCGCAGATTATGCCATGCGGTATGTTGTACAACCCTCCTATGGATGATGCAAAACCATGAACAACACCAAGCCCTGCATTTGCAAGACAAATGCCGGAAGTGAGCGCGGCAAATGACATTCCTGTCCTGGCAGCAATATCCCGGCCCTCTTTGGATACAGCCTTAAGAGATGATTTGACTGCTTTAAGCCCTTCCAGTGCAAGAGCATCCGTATATTCATTCGATTTATCTGAAAGATATGCTTCTGTAAGCTGTGTAAAACAATCCATTCCGCTGGCAGCTGTAATATCGGGAGGGCAGTTAAGTGTAAGCTCAGGATCAACAAGAGCAACCTCCGGCACAAAATTATCATGACGCAGAGATCTCTTGAATCCATTCCTGCCGATCTTTGAGATAACTGCATTCTTTGTTGCCTCGCTGCCTGTGCCTGATGTGGTCGGAACAGCAATGAAAGCTGTTTTTGTTCCGGGATGTTCCTTGTTTCCAACACCTTCCAGGTAATCCTGAACTGATTCTGTTCTGTATATCATGGCTGATATTGCCTTACCGGCATCAAGAACACTTCCCCCTCCGATACCGACAACGGCCTGAACAGTTTCATTTTTCATTCTTCCTGCAATTTCATCAACAATTTCGGGAGATGGTTCACCTGAAATTGTCACATGATGGTACCTGACCATATTGTCCTCAAAAGCATTTAAAAGGATCTGAGCAGAACTGGAACTCATAAACGATCTCTGTCCCGTAACAAGGATGATCTCATTTCCATATTTTCTTATCAGCCGCGGGAGATCAGAGATCCTTCCGGTTCCGAAAATGATCAAAGGCAACCTGGCAAACTGGAACTGCTTTACCATTTTGCCCTGTCGTTAGGCTGAAGGATATTGTATTTCACCCCTTTCCTGGGTTCAGCCATAAGATCCTGCACAGATTCTTTCCATCTGAGGTAGTGAGGAGTGTTCTTATGCTCTGCGGAAGCCTCCTCTGATTCATAGGCTTCATATAACATGAAACGGCAGGGATCATCGGCCTGCTGAACGAAGTCAAAACGCAGGTTCCCGGGCTCTTTCAATGATGCCAGGTGATTCTCTGCAGATGCTTTAATAAATTCATCCAAGGCATCAGGTTTAACATGGACATGGACACACGTGACTATCATAGGTGAATGAATTATATATTATAACTGGTTACTGGTTGAAAACAACAAGGAACAAGCAACAAGCAACTTATATTTATTTTCATCTGTTCTTCATTTTTATTGCCTATTTTTGCTACAGAAACTAATAGTAAATAGGTCTGAATGTATTGAAGATGAAATATTTCACATAAAGATAACAAATCATGATAAAATTAAAAAATATAAAGATTCTGCTCCAAAGAATAATGTTTTTTTCAGTATTGCTGTTTTTTGCTGATATGGTCTGCTTTTCACAGACACCCACGACACAGTCAGATTCAACAAAGATAGGTCAGAAGAAAACCGAATCCGGCGAGGCTGATCAGAATCAAAATAAAACCCAGACACAGACCCAGTCCCAGGCTCAGAATAAGAATCAGGGGAACAGCCAGAAAGCTGCAAATGGCAAGGTTGTAAAGCAGGTAAAAAGTGCGAAACCTGACATGAGCAAATCAAAGGGTGCACGGCCAAATATTGTAAGGCCATCCGGATCAAGCATTCCCAAAGGAGCAGGCAAACCGGGCGGTGTCAAAAGGATGGGCGGAAGGTAATCTCAAACACTGATAACTATGAAACGGTCAGGAAAGATTATATCAGTACTGGTATGTGGTTTGAGCATGATACTTCTCCCCTTAAATGCTCTTTCACAATCAGATACGGCTACTGCTGTCAATCCGGTAGATACCAGTATATCACCGCATTCATTCTATGCCAGCCTGGGATACGGAAGCAATATGATCTACCTGGGATCAACTATTTCCCAGAACCAGTCGTACGGATATGGCTCCCTGGTTTATGGTTTCAAGGATGCTTTATATGCTTCTTTTTCTGCTGTTCACCTTGCTGACCGCAATCCATTCATGGCATTTTATATAGGTTCGCTCAGTTACAGCCACACATTCAATTCATGGTTTGACCTTTCGGCAGGCCTTTACCGTTACCAGTTTGCACCGTCACTGGTCGATACATTTTTCAACAGTTTCTTTTACGGCGACCTGACCCTGGGCTTTGACTGGAAAATCCTTTATTCAAAAATTTCAGCCGGAAGCATATTTACAGGAGGGAGCCAGGGTTATCTTCAGCTACGGAACTCAAGATATTTCCAGACACCCTCCTTCTCCGGGAAAAAGGTCTGGTTTTCATTTGATCCATATGTTAATATATTATTTGGATCTCTCACAAGAATTGAAACAGACACAGACACCATTATTACTGTTTCTTCTCCCTTCCTAAAGAATATATCGGGATCGGGTTCAGGATATGGGTCAGGCAACGGTAATGGTTCCGGTAATGGTAACGGTGCAGGTGCGGGCGCTGGTTCAGGAACAACCTCAGGCTCTGCGACTACTTCAAGCCAGACTGTAACCAATACAAGCTATTCTTCTGATTTTGGCCTTATGGAAATTGACTTTGGGATTCCTGTCGCATTCAATGCGAACAGGATCACAATTGAGGCTGAACCAGGTTATATTCTCCCGATTTATAAAGATCCTATCTACCAGAGTATGAAAGGATTCGTTTTTACCCTCAGCATATATTATAAAATTTTCTAACTAAAAGAAGATGAATGTACTGATCGTTGAAGACGAAAGAGGCCTGGCCCTGGAGATTGCTGAATTTCTTAAATCACATAATTTCCTTTGCGATCTCGCCTATACAGGGATAGATGCCTCAGAGAAGATTGCAATAAATCTTTATGACTTTGTACTTCTCGATCTCGGTCTGCCCGATTATGAAGGACTTGATCTGATAAAGGAAGCGCAGAAGAACGACAGTGAAGCTTCATTCATTATTATAACAGCACGGGGCGCCGTTCAGGATAAAGTGCAGGGGCTCGACCTGGGAGCTGATGATTACCTGGCAAAACCATTCGCATTGACTGAACTCCTGTCGCGTATAAATGCTGTGGCAAGAAGGAAATTCAAAGTCAGCAATCCTGATATAGTCCTGGGTGATTTTACCATGCAAATACAGGCGCGTAAGCTTTTCTGCAAGGAATCCGAAGTGGAGCTCACCAAAAAAGAATATGACCTCCTCCAGTACCTTGTACTGAATAATAACAAGGTTTTGACACGTCATCAGTTGTATGAACATATATGGGGTAACATCCTTGATGACCAGTACGACAGCAACTTCATTGATGTTCATATCAAGAATCTGAGAAAGAAGCTTAACAGTCATGCCCCGACTCAGTGGCTTGAAACAGTAAGAGGAGTCGGTTACAGGATAAGCACCGGGGAATAAAAATACAAGACCGGCTATTTATGAAACTGAAAATTAAGCTTGCATTTTTTAACCTGCTGTCAAAGCTTGCCTTTGCAGGAATATTCCTGATTTTGATGCCCTATATTATCCAGAGGATCAACCTGAGACAGATTGATAATGATCTTGTCAACAAAAGGGAACAAGTCATATCCCTGATCTCAGACATCGGAATCGAACCTTTCATGACATCAGATTCATCCGATGCTTTTGGAAGCTATAATATCCTGAAAGATGAATTTGTGAGTCTTGAAAAGGTTTCTCTGACAGAGGATCTGAATGAAATCGAAGTTTCCACAAGACTTATCGAGGATGAGGAAATTGACTACCGTGTATTGAACTACTCATTTATGGTTGACGGACAGACATATCTTCTTGAGGTAGGTAAAAGTCTTGACAGCATTCTTACCAGTGAGAAGAATGTCAGGAAAGTAATGTTGTTATTCCTGATCTTTATAATATCAATCACATTTTTCACCGACATACTATATAATAATATCCTGCTGCGACCGCTCGAAATCATTAAGAACAAGCTGAAGAAAATCCCCGATCCTTCCCTTTTTGACAAGACTCCTGTTAAAACGACAACCTCTGATTTCCTGCGCCTCGATAGTGCCCTCACCGAACTTATGCAGAATATCAATGTTCTATTTCAGAAAGAAAAAGAGATTACAGTAAATATATCACATGAACTACTGACTCCGGTATCAGTTTTAAGAAGCAAGCTTGAGAACCTCCTGTTAAGAGATGATGTGGATCAGGATATCCAGAACAAGATTGAAGAATCACTTAAGACACTTCACCGCCTGCAGACCCTGGTCAATTCACTTTTGCTGATCGCCAGGATTGAAAGCCATCAGTACCTTCGTGAAGACA
>CAYWEQ010000001.1:39171-66823 GCA_964457185.1 uncultured Rikenellaceae bacterium | reverse complement strand
TTGATTTTTTAATACTTTGTTTATTTAAAACTTCCGATTTGTCTGATATCAATCGATTTAGTTTAAATTTTTATGGTGCGAAGATACTATAATTTAGCGACATAGCAATGAAATTGTGGATAATGTTTTTTCAGTTATCAACAACAGCTTCTGAAAAAATCCTCCACAAGCATCCCGGGCTAAAGCCCTTATGTACCTCATTATCAATAACCCCAGCCTGAAGGCCGGGGTTAGTATCATCTTCATAAAAACAGTGCACCACTATTCATGGCTATAGCCCGTAAGTGCGTCATTATCGATAACACCAGCCTGAAGGCCGGGGTTAGTATCATCTTCATAAAAACAGTGCACCACTATTCATGGCTATAGCCCGTAAGTGCGTCATTATCGATAACACCAGCCTGAAGGCCGGGGTTAGTATCATCTTCATAAAAACAGTTCAGCACTATTCATGGGTATAGCCCGTAAGTGCGTAATTATCACTAACCCCAGCCTTCAGGCTGGGGTTTGCAACCATTGAAGCCTATAGGGCTTTAGCCCGGAATGCTTCAATCAGTTACTGAGAAAGCCGCCTTTTTTGTATCACGTGAATTGGTACCTATAAAAAGCTCAAAATCACCCGGATCATAACCATAACTCATATCCTGATGATAGTATGAGAGATCTGCCGGATATATTGAGAAAGTTACAGTAACGGCCTCTCCCTTGTTAACCCGGATCTTAGTAAATCCTTTCAACTCCTTTACAGGTCTTGTGACATCACCTACAAGATCCCGGACATACAACTGCACAATTTCCTCACCATCCTGGTCGCCGGTATTTGTAACTTCAACAGAAGCAACAATCTTCTCATCACCCATGAATGATTCCTTATTAAGCTTAATATCTGAATAACTGAATGTTGTATAACTTAATCCATAGCCAAACGGATATAGTGGGGTGTTAGGGCTGTCCAGATAATTTGATTTGAATTTCTCATACGGATTTTCAGGATTTATCGGTCTCCCGGTATTCTTTGAATTATAGAATATCGGGATCTGCCCGACATTCAGAGGGAATGTCATTGTGATCTTTCCTGAAGGATTCACATCTCCAAAGAGCACATCGGCAATTCCGTTTCCTGCTTCTGTTCCTCCAAACCAGGTTTCAAGTATTGCCGGAGCCATTTTATCAAGTTCGGGAATTGCCAGCGGTCTTCCGTTAAAGAGTACAACTGCTACAGGTTTTCCTGTTTTTATTACTGCTTCAGCCAGTTCCATCTGCACTCCCGGAAGTCCGATATTTGTCCGGCTGGCTGCCTCTCCGCTCATCATAAAACTCTCTCCAAGAGCAAGTATCACGTAATCAGCTTTTTTAGCAGCCGAGACTGCCTGATTGATACCGCTCAGATCATTATCATTTACATTGCATCCTTTTGCTGTTAATAAATTAACACTACTCCCGACCTTGTTCTTTATCCCTTCGAGCAGTGTGACAGCTTTATTGAACTGCCCTGCTCCAAACCAGAATCCGAGCATATCCATCTTTGAATCTGCAAGCGGACCAATAATGGCAATGGTTTTTGCTGACGCCTGGACCGGAAGGGTTTTGTTATCATTTTTCAGAAGCACACATGATTTTGCTACAAACTCCCTGGCAAAATCGCGATGCTCAGGTGTCATGATCTCCCCGGCTTCTCTCTTTTTGTCACAGTATTTGTATGGGTCATCAAATAATCCGAGTTTGTATTTTGCAACAAGAATTCTTTGAACGGCTTTATCCAGTGTCTTTTCACTCACTTTGCCGGCTTTAACGAGATCTGCAAGTTGTGTGATAAATGCACTTCCCTGCATATCCATATCAACTCCTGCATTAATGGCAAGTTCTGAGGCCCGGGAAAGATCAGCGGCAACACCATGAGGTATAAGCTCATTTATTGAACTGTAATCTGTGACAATGAATCCATCGAACTTCCAGTCATCCCGGAGCAGGCCGGTCAGCAGCCATTTGTTTGAAGTAGAGGGAACTCCTGCTATTTCATTGAATGATGTCATAACACTACCTACGCCTGCATCAACAGCTGCTTTATATACAGGGAGATACCATTCATAAAGAGATCTTTCCGACAAATCCACAACATGATAATCCCTTCCTCCCTGGGGCGCTCCGTATGCTGCATAGTGTTTCACACATGCCAGAACAGTATTATTATCAGCCAGGGAGGTTCCCTGGAAGCCTTTAACTCTGGCAGCAGCTACCAGAGATCCAAGCCATGTATCTTCGCCTGCGCCTTCCATCACTCTTCCCCATCTCGGATCACGGGCAAGATCCACCATTGGTGCGAATACCCAGTTGAGACCCTCGGCCGTTGCTTCAATGGCTGCAATACGTTCTGATCTCTCAATCATTATGGTATCCCACGATGCTGCCTGTCCCAGGTTTATCGGGAAGATGGTTCTGTGACCATGGATAACATCAAATCCAAATATCAGAGGTATATGGAGCCTGGTCTCTTCCACGGCAATTTTCTGAAGATTCCTGACGAAGTCTGCCGTATAGGCATTAAAAACAGCTCCGACTTTACCCTGCTTAATAAGATCAATGTAGTCGTCCCGCATTGTTGGTCCGGTTGATGACATATCACTGGTAAAAAGCGACACCTGTCCTATTTTTTCATCAAGAGTCATCAGTTTGATTATTGAATCTGCCTTCTTTTCATAAACTGATGCAACATTCACCGGCTTTGTCTTGCATCCATATGCAAATACTACAGCAATAAGAAAAAGGATAATAGGTAATCGTCTGTTTTTCATATTTTTATTGTTTAATTATTGAACTTCTCTCACCAATACCGTTTTCATTGATCGCCTCAATGGCAAAATAATATGGTTTTTCCTTATCCATTGTTTTCAACCAGTATTCATTGGCATTATAAACCATCATGCAGTTATAAAGCCTGTCAGGTTCTGTGCCCATATATATATTATATGCATAAGCATTGTCAATCCTGTCCCATTTCAGCCAGGCGCTGCGTTTGTCTTTTTCAGTTCTCAGAACTGTAAATCCAGTAACAGATGAAGGCACCTGTCCTGTTCCTTTGCCAAATACCCTGAATCCGCTGATGCTGAATTTTCCGGTCGGCATATGCAGGTTCTCCAGTTTAAGGTATCGTGTCTGAACGGGTTTGGATAATTCAATGTAATCATGAGGCACATCTGTCATATTTTTGCTCTTGTCCACCAGGACATTCCACTTTTTGCCGTCTTTTGATTCAAGCATTCTGTATTGATGACAGACTCCGGTTGATTTTCCCAGGAACTCTGCATCCTGGTCTGCATAGTTGATCTGAACTGCCATTACTGTTGAGATTGCACCGAGGTCAGATTGTATCCATTCACCAGGATTACCGGTCGCTGCACTCCAGTAAGTCCTGATATCTTCATCAACAGCAAAATTGGCAGAATAACTTCCAAAAGTGGATGAAACCAGAACAGGTTTGTTGTAATTGAGCAGCATCCATCCGGTAAACCGGCTCTTAAGATGGTCCTCGGGCCCGGCAGGAAGGTATGTCGGATAATCGCCGAAAGCCTGGTTGCAGTACATTATTCCGTCTTTATCAAAACCTGCAGGCCAGATTCCAATTCTGCGCTCGAAATTATTCTTAACCGAAATTGCAATTGTTGAGACATGCCAGTAGTTATTCCAGTTATCGGTGAATGTGGCGCCATGTCCGGCACCCCTGGTAAATCCGCCCGGTTTGTAGCTGAAAGGCATTGATTGTGGAGTGAAGTAGCCCAAAGGATCATCACTGACGACAACTCCGTCGGCATAACCGCTGAATTCTGTCCCCGGTGCGCCGTATTGCAGGTAGTACTTCCCGTTGTGCTTTGTCATCCACGCACCTTCAATAAAAGGATCAAGGAATGTATCGTCGTAATACTCCCCGAAACGCTGCCATCCATAGCGCCATGGTTCAAGGAGATACATTTCTTTTCTTGTCCCTATAGGCTGTAAAGTCTTCCTGTTCAGCTCAATACCATATAAAGGATATCTGTTGCTGCTACCGTTATACATGTATAATTTACCGTTATCATCAGTGAAAAAAGCGGGATCCCACCCTCCGATATCAAATGAATCTACCAGCGGTTTCCAGATGTTGTTTTTAGGATCCGTGCTCATCCAGATTGAGAATGTTCTGGTATAGGTTGACCCGAAAACCAGCATTGTATCACCTAATATCCCAACGGCCGGAGCACACAGCTCATCATAGCTTTTGTTCCAGGGACGAAGGAATCTTTTGGAAATGTAATTCCATTTGAGCATATCACTGCTCCACCAGTATCCCCACTGGTTTGTTGAAAAAAGGTAATAATCGTCTTTATAATTTACTATAACAGGATCGGCTGTTGCCCTGTGTTTTCCCGCTTTAGTGTAATCAGGAATAGGTGTATAACCATAATCAATATTGACAGGATTGCAGTACGTTGTCTGGCTCTGGGACAAAAGTGGATTCAACAATCCCATAAACAAAACAACAAGCACGATAAGATATCTTAATTTCGTCATAATCATGATAATGGAAGAGTAAATATTTTCTGAGTTCCTTTAGGTAAATATAGGTATTGCTTGGTGATTGGCAGATGGAGAAAGAAACATTTCTTCAGACTCTCTTGCCTGAATGGATCAAAGAGGGGAAAGAACGGGAGAAAGGATATTAAGTATCCTATTTAATGTAAAACCTCAATCCCAGACTCAATCCCACGGCCTGAACATTGGCACCCGAGCTTCCTGCCATAAAACTATTCAGTTCATCAGCTTCTGAGGATAAGAGGAAGTCTGCAGGTGGCACATATGTTGAAATATTTGAGAGAGATCTTTTGTAGTGCACCCCAAGCAGAATCTGGATGCTTTCACCCAAAGAAACGAATATATTTCCCGAAGCTATAAGTGCCATTGTGAACGACTTGACCTCAAGAGTACCGGTTGAGCTAGTGGAACGATTCGTGTAGAAACCAATAATGGGATCGTTAATATCCTTAAGGACAACATTGTAAGTTGAATAATAACCCTCATAACTAAAAACACCCGTTCCATCATAGCTCTTTACAACGGGAATATCAAAGCCTATACCTGTCTTCATATAAAATCCGACCTTCCCTGCTGCCGGAAATCTCAGGGCAAGGCAGACCGGAATACTCAGGTAACCGATCTTCTGGTCCTCAACAATTGTCTTCCCGGTGATCCTCATTTCATAGGTTTCATTTTCCGAATCTTTCGTTGTATATGCATCTGACCAGTTATCAAGCGACAGTTGTGATGAAAAGCCGCTATAACCTATCCCGAAGTTTATGCCTGCAGCTCCTGAAAAGAAATAATCCACATCAAGGCTGCCGTTTATGGAACTCCCCTTTGTTGAACTCAGATCCGATATGCCGGTCACTTCTTCGGAGGTTATTCCGGTTTTCGAAGGATTCACGTAAACAGTTAAGCAGAAATTTTTCTGTATCCCGCCGCCGCCGGGTCTCCTCGAATCAGTGCCCTGGGAAAACAAAGCAGCATTGACTGTTATCAGAAGGAAGAACGACAGGAGAAAAAACCTGATATATGATGCTGTACTCTTCATATTTTGCACAATTAATTAATTATTACAATCCTGGAATAATCAATGAATTCATTATTTACCCAAACTTCAATAGTATATATTCCGCTTTGCAGTCCGTTCAGGGGAATTTCACTGTCAAGCTTAAAGTCGAGTTTCTCCGTCTGGTATTCAAGGACTCTGACTCCGTTGGAATTATAAAATCTTATTACGGTTTTTCCATAATCCTCGCTGCTGATATTCACACTTACGTTTGAGCTGGCAGGATTGGGCCATACCGATGCCGATTTTGTTCCTGTAATATTTGCCGGATTCGAATTATTCCTGCACCCGTTCTTATCAGTGGACTGGACATAATAACTACCAGCCTGTTTGTTGGTTACATAATATTGTTTTGTTGCACCTGATATTGCTATTGAGTTCTTGTACCACTGCCAGCTTGCTATCGAATCGCCTATATTGTAGCAGATCAGAACATTATTCCATTTAGTCTTTACTCTCGGAACAACTCCCTTTTTAACTACAACCGATACCTGATTACTGTAAGAACTTTCCATCCCCGCTGTATTTACCGCTGTTACCCGGAAATAATAGGTCATTCCGTTTGTTAATCCTGAAAGTGTTTTCGTCACATCAACAATGGCAGCCGAGGAATCTATTTTGGTAGTCGGACCGGTGGATGTTCCGCCATAAATTATGTACCGGAGGAAATTAGGTTCGGTGATCGTACTCCATGTCAGGGTTACAAGGTCGTTGCATGAAGAGGCTGCAAGTCCAGCCGGGACTGGAGGCGGATTCATAAGTGTTGTCACCGTAATTGTACCTGAATTAATGCTCGTACCATATGAATTATATGCACGCACCCTGTAGTAGTAAACAGTGTACGCGGTCATTCCTGTAACACTTGAGCTTGTTACATTTCCGACATCTTTATTGTTATAGCCTGTTACGAATGATGAGAATGTATTACTTGTTGATACATCTAAATAATAGCCGGAAGTATAAAGCGAGCTGCTCCAGTTCGCAGTGAAGCTTGTCTGAACGACATTTGTCGCCGCTGCTGCAACCGGGGCTGCAGGAACACCTAGGGTTATGGTTTTAATAGTGTTTGAATTCACTATGCTTGTACCTGCCGCGCTGTATGCCCGGATCCTGTAGAAGTAGGCTGTGCTCGAAGTAAGTCCTGTAATGCTCGTGGTTGTAACATTCCCGACATCCTTGTTATTATAGCTTGTGAGGATTGTAGTGAATGTGGTATCTGTTGCCACGTCTATCCTGTATCCGGTTGCTCCGGTGGAGGCGGTCCAGTTGGCGGTGAAGCCGGTTTGCGCAATATTGGTTGCTGCATTTGCAACAGGAGCTGCCAGGAGCACGAACTGGCCTTCTGTTGCCCATGAGCTGCCTGCAAATCCGTTATCTATTGTCTGTACGCTCCAGTAATATTTACCGGCATTCAGATTTTTGATATAATATCCGTTATTCTTCAGGTCTGCGTTGCCTCTCGCAGGTATCCTCCTGTATCCGGTGGACACTGATGCCATCGGTCCTACGATACTGCTGCCTCCGGGTGCAGTTCCGATCCTTATGTTATAGGAAAGCGCATTCTGCGCAGTTTGTGTATCTGTCGCCTTGTTCCAGGTAAATCTCACCGAATCAATACTGACTGCAGATGCCAGCAGAGTTGTCGGAGCGGATGGTGTGGTATTTGCAACATTGATGTTGTTCTTATAAATTTTTGTTAACTGATTACCGGCTAAAAGAATATCCAGGTCACCGTCATTGTCGTAATCACCCCACGCTACGGAACCACCGTTTATCCCTGTTAAATTAACTCCGGGAGCCTCTGAGAATGTATCGTCGCCATTATTCCTGAAAACCTTGGAAATACCACTGCCTGTCAGTAAAATATCGAGATCGCCGTCATTATCATAATCGCCCCATGCAGCAGCAGTGTTAGATACTCCCTGTGAAGCAATATTCGGAAGCTGTGAGAATGTATTATCGCCATTGTTTTTACAAATCATTGAGTATCCGTTTCCGGTCATCAATGCATCCAGGTCGCCGTCATTGTCATAATCACCCCATGCAAGAGATCCGTATTGAACGTTGGGCAGCCCGGCATTAATATTAGTAAATACGCCTGCATTATTTTTGAAGATTCTCCCGTTAAGCAGTATATCTTTATCACCATCATTATCATAATCTCCCCAGTCGACTGAAGCTGTGGTTATTGCTGGTATACCCGCATTAATATCGGTGAAAACACCTGCAGTGTTCTGGAATATTTTGGAGCGCCACTCTGTTCCGTCATGCCCTGCCAGTAAAATATCAAGGTCTCCGTCATTGTCAAAGTCACTCCATGCCACTGCTCCATCGCTGACTCCCGTAATACTGCCGGCGCTGATATCGGTGAATACTCCTGCATCGTTCTTGTAAATATATGCAGCATACTTATTGGCGGAGTCCCAGTAGTAACCAGCCAGCAGGATATCAAGATCACCGTCGTTATCGTAATCTCCCCATGCTGCAGAGGCCGATTCAAGTCCGAATAAGCCCACAGCAATATCCGTGAAGACGCCGGCATCATTCCTGTAGATCCTCGTTATCCGGCCACCTGCAGAATTTGAATAACCGGTCATTAAAATATCCAGGTCGCCGTCATTATCATAATCGCCCCAGGCAACAAAATTACTGGAACTGTTAGTTAGTTCGGGAAGGCTTATTCCTGTCTGTTCCGTAAATACAGGAACATTTATTTTAACTTCATTGCTTGTATATTCCACTGCATCTTTTGTTGAAACGCAAACGACGTAATATGATCCAAATGCCGCAAAAACAGGCGTGTAAGTTGTTCCTGTTGCACCTGTAATTGTCTGGTCATAAGGTCCTCCGCTTATTGTTGAATATTTCCATTGTCTCGACGAGGGTGCGCTTGATTCAGTTACTGTGAGTGCAGATCCGCTCTGGTTTACAAGAAGAGTTTGGTCTGTAACGGGAGCGATTGAATTTGAATATGCTACCACAAATGAACCTTCTGTAGCAAATGCTGACCCTGCAAAATTGTTATCAATAGCCTGGACGCTCCAGTAATAGGTTCCTACCGAAAGCCTTCTGACTGTCCACGTGTTTGTATGCGCAGCTCCTCTCTGAACTATCCTCCTGTATCCACCCGGCACGGCAGACATTGGTGATCTTCTGTTCACCGATCCCGCTGTTGTACCTATATACAGGTTATATGAGAGCCCGTTCTGCGGGGTTTTTGTATCGGTAGATTTGTTCCAGGTCAGTGTTACCTTATTTGAGCCTGGAGTTGCCACGAGATTTGAAGGTGCTGTCGGAACAACATTTGCCGTGGTTGAGTTATTCTTGTAAACTTTCGTCACATAGCCGGATGTACTGTTTCCTGCAATCAGTACATCGAGATCACCGTCTTTGTCATAATCTCCAAAGGCCATGGAAGATTGAGATACAGCTGCCAGTGAGTATCCTGTCAGTATATTAGTGATATCCGTAAATGTACCACTGCTATTACTGTATAATTTAGTAATATAAGCTGAGGTGTTTCCATCATAACCGTTTAATAATATATCCAGGTCGCCGTCACTGTCAATATCACCCCAGACGACATTACTGTTATAAAGCCCCGTTAAACCTGCTTCAATGTCTGTGAAAACACCTGCATCGTTGTTATATATTTTAGAAATACCATTCCCGCTCAACAGTATATCAAGGTCTCCATCGCTGTCATAATTGCCCCATGCTGCAAAACCGTCACTAACGCCCGATAAACCGGCATTGATATCAGTGAAAGTACCATTGTCATTCCTGTAAATTCTTGAAATACCGTTGCCAGTTAACAGAATATCCAGGTCAGAATCGTTATCATAATCTCCCCATTCTGTTGACCCGTAGCTTACTCCGATCAGGCCCGCATTGATATCCGTGAAAACTCCCGCATCATTACGGTATATCTTCGAAACAGAATTTGATCCGTCAGAACCTGTTAATAATATATCCAGGTCGCCGTCGTTATCATAATCGCCCCAGGCTACAGATCCATCACGAACTCCGGTTAAACCGGCATTGAGATCTGTGAAAACCCCTGCGTCGTTCCTGTAGATCTTTGATATATAAACATAAACACTACTCAAATTATTCCAGTAGTAACCTGTAAGTAATATATCCAGGTCGCCGTCATTATCATAGTCGCCCCAGGCGGCAGAGCTGCGGTAGGCGTTCTGCAGGCCGGCATTGATATCTGTGAAAACACCAAGATCATTCCGGTAGATCCTGGTTACATTGTCTGAAGGAGAAAGCCCGGTCATCAGAATATCCAGGTCACCATCACTGTCATAATCCCCCCACGCCACCGAACAATATCTCAGTCCCGGTAAAACTATCCCTGTCTGCTCTGCGAATGCAGGAACACTGATTTTAACTTCATTGGTCGTATAGGCAACAGCATCTTTTGTCGACACGCATACGACATAATATGTTCCGAATGCAGCAAAATTCGGTGTGTAGGTCGTTCCTGTTGCGCCTGCAATTGTCTGATCGTAAGGGCCTCCGCTTGTGGTGGAGTATTTCCACTGTCTTGATGTCGGGGCGCTTGATTCTGTAACTGTCAGCACCGATCCGTTCTGGTTAAGCTGTAATGTCTGATCTGCCACGGGAGCAATGGAATTGGAGAAAGCTACTGTAAATGTGCCTTCTGTTGCAAATGCAGATCCGGCAAAGCAGTTGTCTATTGCCTGGACGCTCCAGTAGTATGTTCCCGCTGACAGCCTGTTAATAGTCCAGATATTATTCTGAATACCCCTCTGTACAATTCTCCTGTATCCTCCCGGAACGGCTGCCATCGGTGATTTTCTGTTTACCGATTCGGCAGTGGTCCCTATGTACAGATTATATGTAAGACCTTTCTGTGCTGTTTTTGTATCGGTCGATTCGTTCCAGCTTAGCGTAACCTTATTGGCACCAAGTCCTGGCACAAGATTCGTCGGAGCTGACGGAGGAGCATTTGATGTGGATGTGTTATTCCTGTATACTTTTGAAACCCGACCTGCCTGGTTGTTGTAGCCGGCTAGTAAAATATCCAGGGCTCCGTCGTTGTCATAATCTCCAAATGCTGCGGAAGAGGAGCTGACTCCGGTCACTGAGTATCCAGTAAGTACACCGGTAATATCCGTGAATGTACCGCTGTCATTTCTGTAAAATTTTGAGATATAATACGGACTGCTAAGAATATAACCAGATATAATTATATCCAGGTCTCCGTCATTGTCATAATCCCCCCAGGCTGCCAAGCCGTCATCAACTCCCGTCAGATCCGGAACAGTGTCTCTGAAAACTCCAGCTTTGTTGTTGTATACTTTTGAAATTCTTGTACCTGTATTTCCCGAATAACCAGTCAGTAGAATATCGAGGTCACCATCGCTGTCATAATCGCCCCATGCGCAGGAGCTATAATACACTCCGGTTAATCCGGCAATGATATCAGTGAAAATGCCATTGTCATTGCGGTATATTTTGGAATTGTTATTACCTGTTAACAGAATATCCGGATCACCGTCATTATCATAATCACCCCATCCTACAGAACTGTTTGAGACGGGGATTAAACCGGCATTTATATCTGTAAATATTCCTGCATCATTCCGGTATATTTTTGAGATAGCACTTGACCCGGTATTACCCGTTAATAAGATATCCAGGTCACCATCATTATCATAATCCCTCCAGTCTGATGATCCGTCGTAAACCCCGGTTAAACCGGCAGCGATATCCGTGAAAATTCCCGCATCGTTCCTGTAGATCTTTGATAAATAATTTGAGCTGCCGTCATTCCCTGTTAACAGAAGATCAAGGTCGCCGTCGTTATCATAGTCGCCCCATGCAGCAGAACTTTGATATACACCTGTCAGACCGGCATTAATATCAGTGTAAACCCCAAGATCATTCCTGTAGATCCTGGAAATCGTGCCACTGGAATTCGAGTATCCGGTCAGCAGAATATCCAGGTCGCCGTCGCTGTCGTAATCGCCCCACATAACAGAACCATTATCCACTGCAGGCAAAGTGATACTTGTCTGTTCCGCAAAGGCAGGAACACTGATTTTCACTTCGTTAGTCGTATAGGCAATTGCATCTTTTGTTGATATACAAACAACATAGTAAGTTCCGAATGTGGCAAAATTGGGTGTATAAGTTGTCCCTGTCGCCCCTGCAATTGTCTGATCATAAGGACCTCCGCTTGTGGTCGAATATTTCCACTGCCTCGATGTAGGAGTGCTTGATTCCGTAACCGTCAGTACAGAGCCGCTCTGGCCAGGCTTTAAGATCTGGTCTGCAACAGGAGCAATGGAATTTGAAAAAGCTACTGTGAAAGTACCTTCGGTTGCAAATTGTGATCCTGCAAAATTGTTGTCAATTGCCTGGACGCTCCAGTAATATTTACCTGCGACAAGTCTCTTTATTGTCCATGAATTGGTCTGGGTGCCTCTCTGAACTATTCTCCTGTATCCACCCGGCAGAGCTGCCATCGGCGACTTCCTGTTCACCGATCCTGCCGTGGTTCCGATGTACAGATTATATGTAAGAGCGTCCTGGGCTGTTTTTGAATCGGTTGATTTGTTCCAGCTGAATGTCACTTTATTTGCCCCGAGGCTTGCCTGGAGATTCGTCGGTGCTGACGGAACGGCATTTGCCGGAGATGTATTATTCTTATATAATTTCAAAACACGTCCTATTATGTTGTTGTATCCGGCCAGCAGAATATCAAGATCCCCGTCATTGTCATAATCCCCCGGGACTACAGAAGGGTTGTTCACTCCTGTGAATGAGTATCCTGTCAGAACGTCTGTAACCTCAGTGAATGCACCGCTGTCATTTTTGTAATATTTCGTAGTATAATTCGAGCTGCCTTCATATCCTGTTATAATGATATCAAGGTCGCCGTCATTATCAAAGTCGCCCCACGCTGATGTGCCGCCTTCGACTGCAGTAAGTGTCGCCGATATGTCCGTGAATACACCTGCATCGTTTTTATAGATCTTTGCTGTTCTCTGTCCTGTATAGCCGGTGATCAGGATATCGAGATCACCGTCACTGTCATAATCGGCCCATGATGCAGAACCAAAGCCCAACCCTGGCAATCCTGCATTTATATCGGTGAAAACTCCGTTATCATTCTTATAAACTGATGATATATAAGAACCTGTAAGCAGAATATCCGGGTCACCATCATTATCATAATCACCCCATACAGAACTGCTCTGGCTCACTCCGGGAAGACCGGCATTGATGTCTGTAAATACTCCTGCATCATTCCGGTATACCCTTGAAATTGAGGCACTTCCTGTGTAGCCTGTCAACAGGATATCCAGATCACCGTCGTTATCATAATCCCTCCAGTCTGATGATCCATTGTATACCCCGGGCAAACCGGCTGCAATATCAGTAAAGGTACCGGCATCGTTCCTGTAGATCTTTGATATATAATTTGAGCTGCCGGCATCTCCTGTCACAAGGAGATCAAGATCACCGTCATTATCATAGTCACTCCACGATGCTGAACTGCTTCTGACAGCTGTCAGACCTGCACTGATATCATTATAAACGCCCAGATCATTCCTGTAAATTCTTGCTATCCGGTCTGAATTTGAATAACCCGAAACAAAAATATCCAGGTCGCCGTCGTTATCATAATCTCCCCATAAAAGTGAACAACCATCCACAGCCGGTATACTCAAACCAGACTGTTCAGCAAAGGCCGGAACGCTTATTTTAACCTCGTTGGTCGTATAAGCTATCGCATCTTTGGTTGATACGCAAACTACATAATAGGTCCCGAATGCCGAAAAATTAGGTGTGTAGGTTGTTCCCGTGGCGCCTGTAATTGTCTGGTCATAAGGGCCGCCGCTTATTGTAGAATACTTCCATTGCCTCGATGTCGGAGTGCTTGATTCTGTCACTGTAAGAACTGTTCCGTTCTCATTCAGTGACAGAGTCTGATCTGCTACCGGAGCGATGGAATTTGAAAATGCTATAACAAAACTGCCTTCGGTTGCAAATGGTGATCCTGCGAAGTTGTTGTCGATAGCCTGGACGCTCCAGTAATAAGTCCCGGCGGTGAGTTTCTTTATTGTCCAGGCGTTGGTTTGAGTGCCTCTCCGGACTATTCTCCTGTATCCGCCAGGGACAGCCGCCATCGGCGACTTTTTGTTCACCGATCCTGCTGTTGTTCCAATGTACAGGTTATATGTAAGGGCGTTCTGAGCTGTTTTTGTATCTGTCGATTTGTTCCAGCTTAAGGTAACCTTGTTTGCGCCAAGGCTTGCCTGGAGATTTGTGGGTGGTGTGGGAACAGTATTTGCAGTTATTGAGTTATTCTTATAGACCTTTGTAATATTATTACCGGCTATAATGAAATCAAGATCACCGTCATTATCGTAATCGCCCCAGGCTGTCGTACATTCGGTTGTGCCTGTAATATTTGCATTAATATCGGTAAAAACACCGCTGTCATTCTTCAGAATCTTTGAAATGGCTCCATAAGTCGAGTTTCTTCCCGACATCAGAATATCGAGATCTCCGTCGTTATCAAAATCGCCCCAGACTGCGGAACTGTACTCAATCCCTATCAGTCCTGCCTCAATATCGGTGAAAATTCCTGCATCGTTCTTATAGATTTTTAAAGTGTTAGATCCTGATAGCAGTATATCGAGATCGCCATCGCTGTCGTAGTCGCCCCATTCACCGGAGCCGTTCCATGCCCCTGAAATGCCGGCATTAATATTGGTAAAAGATCCGTTATCGTTACGATATATTCTTGAAGATGAACCTGTTGCAAGAATATCCAGGTCACCGTCATTATCATAATCGCCCCACGAGACATAACTGCCATCTGTTCCTGCCAGTCCTGCATTTATATCTGTGAAAATACCTGAATCGTTGCGGTAAATAATTAAAGAATTAGCTGATCCGTTATATCCGTCCAGCAGAACATCCAGGTCGCCGTCATTATCATAATCACCCCAGGCTACCGATCCATAAGCAATACTTATCAGTCCGGCACTTATATCAGTAAATACTCCTGCATCGTTCCTGTAGATAAATGAACCATACTTTTCACCTGAGTCATAATAATAACCTGACAAAAAAACATCAAGGTCCCCATCATTGTCATAATCACCCCAGGCTGCGGATGACGATTCAAGTCCAAATAATCCAGCAGCAATGTCCGTAAAAACACCTGCATCATTCCTGTAAATCCGGGATATTGAGCCATAACCGCTGAACCAGCCTGTCAGAAGCATATCCAGGTCGCTGTCATTATCATAATCACCCCATGCAATGTTTTTACTTGAATTATAATTGCTAATACCTGGCATGGTTATTCCTGTCTGTTCGGTAAAGGCAGGAACGCTTATTTTGACTTCATTGGTCGTATAATCAATTGCATCCTTTGTAGAAACGCATACTACGTAGTAAGTGCCGAAAGAAGCAAAAACAGGTGTATAAGTAGTTCCTGTCGCTGCTGTAATAGTCTGGTCATAAGGACCTCCGCTCACGGTCGAATATTTCCACTGCCTCGAAGTCGGAGCGCTTGATTCGGTCACTGTCAGGACAGTGCCGCTCTGGTTTGGCAGCAATACCTGTTCTGCAACCGGTGCAACAGAGTTTGAAAATGCAATAGTAAAAGTTCCTTCGGTAGCAAAAGCTGATCCCGCAAAATTGTTGTCAAGTGCCTGAACGCTCCAGTAATATGTACCAGCTGCGAGTTTATTTATTGTCCATGAACTGGTCTGAATTCCTCTGGCGACAATTCTTCTGTATCCTCCCGGTACGGCGGCCATAGGCGATTTCTTATTGACCGTTCCGGCAGCAGTTCCGATATACAGGTTATAAGTCAGACTGTTCTGAGATGTTTTTGTATCGGTAGATTTATTCCAGGTGAAAGTAACTTTGTTTGAACCTACAGTTGTCTGCAGACCTGTCGGAGCAGTCGGAACCGCATTTGCAGGAGAAGCATTATTCTTAAACACTTTCGTTATGGGGCCAGCAATACTGCTGCCTGTCAATAAAAGATCCAGGTCACCGTCATTATCATAATCACCCCATGAAACCGAACTGTTACTGACTCCCTGGAAAGGGGTAATTATTTCTGTGAAAATCCCATTGTCGTTCCGGAAAATTTTTGCATTTAGACCCAACGTACTTCTACCTGACATGAAAACATCAAGGTCACCGTCGTTGTCATAATCACCCCATGCAGCTGAACCATCATCAATATCGGGTAATCCTGCGATTATATCGGTGAATATTCCCGCATCATTTTTGTAAATTTTTGATCCATCTCTTCCGGTAATCAGAATATCCAGATCTCCATCGCTGTCGTAATCTCCCCATGAAGTTTTGGGTCTATAGTAGCCATAAAATCCTGCATTGATATTTGTAAATACCCCGGCATCGTTTCTGTATATTCTTGTAAAGTAACCATCACTATTATTATAGCCCTGAATTAATATATCCTGATCTCCGTCGTTATCATAATCTCCCCAGCTAACATTAGACATACTCCCTCCGGGAAGCCCGCTGTCAATTTTCGTAAAAACACCTGCATCGTTCCTGTAAAGCTCTGTAACATAAAATGTTCCGGAATCATAATAGTAACCTGTTAACAAAATATCCAGATCACCATCATTATCAAAATCCTCAAAGGTTGCAGATCCATCATTAACTCCGGTCAGACCTGCATTAATATCTGTAAATACGCCTGCATCGTTCCTGTAAATTTTTGCCATGTACGAACCTGACCACCCTGACACCAGAATATCCAGGTCTCCGTCATTATCATAGTCTCCCCAGACTCCGGAGCCTCCTGCGGATTCGAAACCCGGCAGTCCGGCGTTTATGTCTGTAAAAACACCTGCAGTATTCTGGTAAATTTTTAATATATAGCCGGAACTTGTACCACCGGCCAGAAGAATGTCCAGATCACCGTCCTTGTCGTAATCTCCCCATCTGGCAGCACCATTTTTCACACCTGTCAGGCTGATGCCTGTCTGTTCCGCAAAGTTCGAAACAATTACTTTCACTTCATTACTTGTATAGGTAAGCCCGCCATAGGACGACTCGCAAACAACATAATAAGTTCCAGTTGTGCCAAAGTTTGGCGTATATGTTGTTGCCGTAGCACCCGAAATGGACTGGCTGTAAGGTCCGCCTTTTGTCGTTGAGTATTTCCACTGGCGTGATGTTGGTGTGGATGATTCAGTTACAGTCAGGACTGTTCCGTTCTGACCCGGTATGAGAGCCTGGTCAGTTACAGGAGCAACTGAATTTGAAAAAACAACGGAAAAAGTGCCCTCTGTTGCGAATGCAGATCCGGCAAAAGCATTGTCGGTTGCCTGCACACTCCAGTAATAAGTACCAACAGTCAGTCCTTTTATTTTCCATGAATTTGACTGAATGGCCCCCTTTTCGGCTATTCTCCTGAAACCTCCGGGTACTATGGACATCGGGGATCTTTTATTTATACCTCCTGATGTCGTTCCGATACGAATGTTATATGACAAGCCGTTCTGAGGTGTCTGGGTGTCAGTTGATTTGTTCCATGAAAGAGTTACTGACTGCGGAGCAACAGTTGCCTGCAGACCAGTAGGTGCAGCCGGTACTGTATTTAATGTGACATTATTATTCTTATAAATCTTTGAAATATTTTCGGAAGAAGATACGCCTGTTAATACTATGTCCAGATCTCCATCCTTATCATAGTCGCCCCACACGCCTGATCCACAGTAAACACCTGTTAATCCCGCACTGATATCCGAGAAACTGCCTGCGTCATTCCGATATACTTTTGTATAATAGGTTGAGCTGGCATCTCTGCCTGTCAGCAGCACGTCAAGGTCTCCGTCGTTGTCAAAATCACCCCATGCTGCTGAAGCGTATTCTCCACCTGTCAGAACGGCACTGATATCCGTAAAAACGCCTGCATCATTCCTGTAGATCCTTGAAATATAATTCGGAGAAGTATTCCAGCTGTACCCGGTCATAAGTATATCCAGGTCACCATCATTATCATAATCTCCCCATGCTATCATACCTCTTAATATTCCCAGCAAACCTGCATTAATATCACTGAATGAACCACCGCCGTCGTTCCGGTATATTCTCGAAATTAATCCAACGTTATAATTGTATCCTGCCATTAGGAGGTCAAGGTCACCGTCATTATCGTAATCGCCCCAGGCTAAGGAGCTTTCTCCTATTCCGGGCAATATGAGATCGTATTGAGCCGAAAAGGTATTGTTCCTGTTGTTGCGGTAGATCATTGAAAAAGGATTCCATGACTCATCATATCCTGTAAGGCAGATATCAAGAAATCCGTCATTATCATAGTCTCCCCAGTCGGCACAGCCTTCGTACATATTTGGCAAAATAATCCCTGTCTGGTTAATAAAGGCTGTATCAACAATATTCCTGTAAACTCTTGTTAAATTACTGCCCGAGATCAGAATATCAAGACGCCCGTCATTATCATAATCGCCCCATTTAACAGATCCATTATAGACAGCAGGTAATGCAAAATCCGGATCGGTCATTTCAGTAAATGTGCCGTTGCCATTATTCTTATATATTTCCGTAGTGCTACTTCCGGCTATCACAAGGTCAAGGTCTCCGTCGCTGTCATAGTCTCCCCAGTGTGAAGCACTGTTGCCTGATCCAGTTAAAAGAATTGCCGTCTGTTCGGTAAAAGTCTGGCTGAGAAGATCTGAAGCTGAAATACATAATAATAGAAGTCCCGGCAGGGTGAATCGGAGTAAATGAGTTCTCATAACATTAATTTTTTAATGTTTCAAAGAATATGAAATCTGATGGAATTCATATTTCTTTTTCTTTTGTAATCAATGACTTCCGCTAAATATGAGAATCAGGAACGGTTATCAATAGTTCAATCCAGTAACTACTTTTTCAAATAAAAATCCGCGTTCAATTTATCCCACTCCATCGGGACCTGCTGGTTATTGCTCAGTTTTTTCACCTGCACACGGGTATTCAGGAAAACGTTATGTAAGGACTGAGGGATAGCCATCTGCTTAACCAGTTCCTCGGTATACAAACCATTGTTCCCTTTACCATCAGCTGCAGTAGCTCCTTCAGAGGTGGCAAAAGCGATGATTGTACCGCTTGTGAAAGTAACCTGTCTGAAACCGGCATCTCCACTTCCCCTGGCCCAGCTCGCATACGGATTATTCCTGCATGCGTCCAGAATTACAATGTTGGTATTATCCGGGTATCGTTCGAATTCATCCACTACAAAATTAACTGCTATGGCTTCAAACTTACAATCGGTTGGCTTTTCCAGCAAGGCATCGGTTGGAATCAGGTAGTTTTTCCCATCCACCTGGTTTCCATGTCCCGCATAGTAAAATAATGCAACATTGTATTGTGGTAACTTTTCAGTGAATTCCCTGATTGCAGCCTCCATTTCAGCCTTTCCTGCATTGAGTCGTTTTATTACATCAAATCCCAGTTCTTTTAATGTAACCTCCATTAAATTAGCATCGTATACCGGATTCTTCAGCGAAACGCCAGTCTTATACTGAGAATTGCCAAAAACCAGGGCCAGCCGTTTCTCAGTAAGAGCAGCTTCATACTTAATTACCCGCTTCTCTGATGTGGTACTCCCTGCTATATTTGTTGCAATAAGAAAAATACTGTTTTCTCCTGTCCTCAACACAACTGAGCCCTGCCAGCTATAATTGCAGTCGCCGGAAGTTGATGCCTGGAATACATTGTCTTCAGAAAATATAGTGCCATTGATCAGGATCTTAACTGATCTTAAATCGCTTGGCGATTTAATACAGGCTCCGATGGTGAGACTTTCTGTGTTTACTAGAGTATTTGGCGTTGTAGGATTTGACCAGCTAACAACCGGAGCTACGGCAAACGGATTGGTGAAATACCTTACTTCCGATTTTGTTGCCCCTTCGCTGTTGGTTGCAACTAAATAGATCTGATTTTCCCCCGGCCCAAAGTTCAGATTTTTCTCAACCTGGAAACTTCCCGTCTCATTTGGTACAAGTTTAATGTCAGTTTCCCCTTTTGATATGCCATTCATGTACAACAAAACCGATTTCAGCCCGGAGCTTGATTTTACAGTCGCTTTTACATTTGCATTAAACGACTCAAGAGTTGTATTGGCCCCCGATGGACTTGTCCATGTTATTACAGGAGCGGAAGGCGATGTGATTCCGCGATTTTCATCCGTTTTTTGTACAGCCTGATTTGAAGAAGCAGTGATAGGTGCAGGAGAGGTCGGAATTGTAAAATACCGTTTCTCAGATGTTGAGAGACCTCCCTGATTGGTTGCTTCCACAAAAATATTATTTTCACCCGCATCAAAATTTATGGCTTTTTCGATGATGAAAACTCCTGGTTCAGTGGTCGAAGGTGTCATCTCAAGATAACCATATGAAACTCCGTTCAGATATAATACCACCGATTGTATTCCGGATGGTGAATTAATCTTCGCTTGTATTATGCTTGAATTTGTGGATTTAAGCGTTGTATTCGCCTTAGTTGGATTGATCCAGGTAATGACAGGGGACTGAGGTTTGATTGTTTCTGTTGTAACAACTTGTTGAGTCTGCTCATTTTGAGCTAACATCGGAACTGCTTTGCTTTCCAATTTTGCGACTCTCAAATAATCGACCGAGATCTCTGATTCCGTTCCTACATTGAAACCTATCTGGTTGCCTTCAATTTGTATGTTACTGAACTGATTTACAAAGAATTCATTTACATATACATAAAACACACCCTGGATCCGTACCACAGTTATTTTATTTAATTCTCTTGTGACCGGTATGCTGCCGGTCCCTGTAAAGAGCTTCTCCACCTTTTTCTTCTTTGAAGGTGTATCCTTCAATACTTCCAAGGTATTTTTATCGGATAATTCAACGCGGTAATGGTCATATTTATCGTTCATACCGAATACCAGTGCTCCGGTTCCCTTTATGATTTTAACCTCTGTCTCGATCCCGAAATCGACATTTGGATCGATCGGAATGGGCTTGTACGAAAGTCCTGTGGACATCTGGTAATTTTTACAGGTGATCGAATAGTAACCACCTGATATTGTTCCTTTTATCCAGAGGTTGTCGGTTATCCACTGGTTGGTGTTGTTATTAAAATTATCAGAGAAGATGTCTGTCTTAACACTGGAATTATATGCACTATAACTCTGTTGTGCCACCGCTGTAAAAACATTGAGAAACAGAATGTTAATCAGCAGGAGCAAGCTTTTTAATGTTATTAACTTTTTCATTTGTCAGCACTTTAAAATCCTACTTAAATATTTTGTTCTGTTCTTTAATATTATAAAAAAGGAAAAATACAATAAATTTTCCATTTTTGTAATATATTTTGACCAGATTTTGATGAACAGGCATTTTCAGGGTTTAAATGAATTGCGTTCTATAGATGAACGTTTTAGCGTTATAGGGATGCAAGGGAATGATTACAAGCAAAGCTTCAATGAATCCTTGGGGTAAAGGGATTACGACCTCACTTCGTTCGGTCGTGATCCCCAATAGGAAATCGTCAAACCGTATCACTCCATTATTCGCTTCGCTCACAAGGTTTTTAATTTTCTACTGTCCTCACACAGGCAAGCCTGGTTCGGCCTGCAGAAAATAAAAATCCCGCAGCAAGCTGCGGGAGTGATACGGTTTGCGGAGAGAGGGGGATTCGAACCCCCGGTACAGTTTCCCGTACGGCAGTTTAGCAAACTGCTGGTTTAAGCCACTCACCCATCTCTCCAATACTATTTAAGCCACCTTTGTCCTCTGAAGCTTCAGCGAAAGAGGGCTCTGTTCTGAGCGCGACAAAAATAGAAAAACAAGCTATAAGTGCAAAATAAATACCAACTTATTTCAAACCCTTGAACATATCAATGACCTGCCTGAAATTCTCCAGGGTCTCCTCATCAAAATCTGATATATTAACCACTCCTGACTTAACATCTGCCAGAAATTTTGAGAACATGAAATTCCTGGGCAAAGCCCGTTCCACCATGAACTCAGAGTTTGCAATTGTTATCCCCTCGCGGCTCTTCAGGATGAGATTCTTGAAATCAAGCGTAGACAGAAGATCTTCCGAATTATAAAAGCTCCCCGGCATGCTGATTACCATGTTGCGTTCCGAACTGTCAGTCTTGAATACAATCTCTTTTAATACCTCTCTCATCTTATTCTCATTTTCATTGTCAAAAAGAAGTACAGCAAAATCGATTCCCCACCCCATGAGAATATTGCATAACAGCGGTATCGAGGAGACATTCGTGGAAGGGATGACGCTCACCTTCACCTTGAAGCCGGTAAGAATGATAACTGCATTCAGAATGTAGAAAGATCCTGTATCATTGACAATGAGATTGAATTTCTTTGATGAAAATCCCTCGCCTGCTGCCGGATTTCCAAGGATATTCTGTAAAGGTGAGAGGGTGTCCGGAGATGCTGCAGACAACTGTAATGGATCAAGGACACGGGTGGCGCTCCGAAGGCTGTCAAGGTTATCTCTCTGAACAGCCAGCACCCTGTGAAGCTTGTTGATCTCAACAAGATGCGGAGAGTGGGTTGTATATATAACCTGGATCCTGTCCTTTATATCCTCGAAAACCTTGAGAACATCTTCCTGTGCCCTTGCATGAAGGCTCACACCCGGCTCATCCACAAGGAGTATCATCTCCTTATTTATGTTTGCAGCTGCCTTCAGCTCCATGTAAAAGGATAAAAACCAGCGTACTCCACGGCTTCTCTGCTTCGGATAGAGCCTCTCTCCCTCGTCCTTTATCCAGAATTCGAGATATGGTTTACCGGCCTTATCGCCGTATGATGCACTGTAGTGGTCCAGCTCAAACTGAATATTGATCTTGTTATTCCGACCTATCGATTGCTGCCAGAAATCCTGGAAGTTGTGTGTAAGGGTGTGATTGAGGTTTTCTATCTTCTGCTTGAGAATACGGCTTGAAGGCTGCTCGAAAAATGAATAGTCAAGCTGCGCAATGGAAAGGAAATTACGGGCAGCCTTGTATCCTTCCACCAGCTCGTTGCCGGTAATGATGTCTTCCATATCTATCCGGTTGGGGAGCAAACTGCCGAAATCCTCAAACAATTCAATAACAGGACAATATTCAAAGTATTTTCTGCCAAGTATTTCGCTGTTATACTGCGATCTATAGGACTGTATTATTTCATTTACCTTCTTTTCAGCCTCTTCTTCCGTACTGCCTGTCATGACATAACCCGATAGGGCGATGTGCCTGTCAAGCTCCGCTTTTTTAAGGTCCCTGTCATGGCGGGTTTTCCTGTAATCATTCAGAGTACTCCTCCATTCCTGGTCGTCCTCATCATCCAGAGGCCTCATCAACAAAGTCATTTTCTGATGCCTCTCCTCAAGTTTGACCGACAATTCTGCAAGGTGATTATCGAGGAATATGAATTTATCAAGCATTTTCTGCCATGTTTCTCCGGCCTTTTTCATCGGTTGCTTGCCACGAAGATCAGCAGATATTTCCTCCCTCTTGATCCTGATCTCCGCCATCTGGTTTTTCAGATCCGCTGCTACATTATCAGGCATATTTTCAAATTCTGCCGGTCTTTTTCCAAACCACCTGAATCCTTTCAATTTCACTTCACCTGCCGGAAGCTTCGATCTTATTTCGGATTCCAGGGAGGCCATTTCTGCAAGTTTCCTTTCATTTTCATTTATAACACCTATCTCCTGCTCAAGCTTCACGGTGACATCACCGAGATAGATCCTCCATGCATCCTCAAGGGAATCAAGATACTGGCTTATTTCACCGCTTACAATGATCATTGATGAAAGATCTGCTATCCATGTCCTTGTAAGTTCGATATGGCTAAGTCCCGACAGAAGCTCCTTCAGCTCTGTACCGGGATTGTCGGTTACCTTCAGCAGCCACCCCTGCGGAATGCTGAACCTGCAGCTTACTTCCGGCAGGGAGAGATCACTGCGGAGTATATCTTCCGAAATTATACCGGTATAAAAGACCTTCAGGGCTTCAAGCACGGATGTTTTTCCCGATTCATTCTGCCCGATGAGACATGTTATGTTATCAGGTGACAATGACTGCCACCCGGTATCGACAATTGAACGGAAATTCCTGATCCTGAAAGCTGTAAGCTTCATCATAATAAAAACGGTTATAACTGAAAACCCAAAACCAGTACGTCATCAATCTGCTGTGTATTTCCCTTCCACTCCCTGAATGTGCTTCTGAGGATCTTTTTCTGCTGAGGCATAGGCAGACCCGACATTGAGACTATCACTCTTTTTAAATGTTTGTGTTTGAATTTCTTATCTGTCATTTCGCCAAACTGGTCTGCGAATCCGTCAGAGAAAAGGTAAAATGAATCTCCCGGAAGAGTATCAATGATCTGATTTGTAAATGGTTGTTCCACCAGCGGAGCAAGACCGATTGTCATTTTATCGGCTTTAAATTCTGTCAGCTCTCCGTTCCTCATTCTTATCAGAGGTCTGTTAGCCCCGGAATACTGGAATTTTCCGGTATGAAAATCAATGATGCATAAAGCGATATCAATGCTGTCCTTTGTTACAGCTCCCTCTCCCGTCTGATGGAGAGCTTTCATTACCTTCTCCCTCATCAGGTTCAGCACCCTGTTGGCTTTCGGATCACACTTTGCCTGCACGATCTCGTTCAGAAAACTGATTCCCAGTATACTTAGAAGTGCACCCGGGACACCATGTCCGGTACAATCGCCGGCAGCTATAAACATGTACTGTCGATTACTGAATGCATAATAGAAATCCCCGCTGACAATATCCCGCGGGAGAAACAGAACAAAATAATCTTTAAATAACCCTCTAAGTGACTCAGAATCTGGCATCAACGCTTTCTGAATAATCCCTGCATACCTCAGGCTTGCCACATGATCATCCATTTCCTGGTTTTGTATCAGGGAAATGATATCTATATTATGCTGATCCTTTACTGGCATAACTTTATACAATGAGGACGAAAGTTAAAGATACAATAATTTGTATTGCGTTGCAACAGGTGGTGCACCATTTACCTGTTCCTTCTTTCCAGCAGTACCATATTCTCGACATGATGCGTCTGGGGAAACATATCCACCGGCTGCACGCGCGTAAC
The DNA here is from genome assembly GCA_964457185.1 of uncultured Rikenellaceae bacterium. GTDB lineage: Bacteria > Bacteroidota > Bacteroidia > Bacteroidales > VadinHA17 > LD21. The sequence continues at coordinate 42,038 of CAYWEQ010000001.1, read as the reverse complement.
AATGAATTTTTCTGAAAGCAGTAAAACGTCGCGAGCCTGCGTTGAGGGATTACAGCTTATATAGACTATTCTCTGAGGATTTGCTGCAAAAATTTTTTCAATAACATCCCCATGCATTCCTGCCCTGGGAGGATCCGTTATTATTACATCCGGATATCCGTGTTTCTCCATGAATGTCTCAGACAGAACATCCTTTATGTCTCCTGTAAAAAATTCCGTATTTTTAATATCATTCAGAGCGGAATTTGCGACGGCGTCTTTCACTGCCTCATCAACATACTCTATACCAACAACTTTACGGGCTTTTGAAGCTATGAAACAGGCAATTGTGCCTGTCCCGGTATAAAGGTCATACACGATCTCCTTTCCTGTCATTCCTGCCATTTCCAGGGCAATCCTGTACATTTTAAGTGCCTGTCCGGTGTTTGTCTGGTAAAATGATTTCGGGCCTATCCTGAATTTCAATCCGTCAAGGTCTTCAACCAGGTGATCTTCACCCTTATATAAAACCGGATTCTGATCTGAAAGAGAATCATTCTGCTTCGAATTGATAACATAAAAGAGAGATCTTATCTGCGGAAATTCATATGCCAGATGATCAAGGAGCCCCTCTCTTCTTTCAGGTTCATCATGATAGAAAACCACAATCACCATTACTTTGCCGTCTTTTGAATTGCGTATGACAAGGTTCCTGAGAAAACCTGTCTGCTGGCGCAGGTTGAAAAAACGGAAGCAGTTCTTATGTGCATATTTTCTTACAGCATCGCGTATTGCGTTTGATGGTTCAGGCTGAAGATGACATTCCCTGATATCCAGTACTTTATCAAACTTGCCGGGAACATGGAATCCCAGAGCATCCTCTTTTTCAAAGTCATGATCCGAGTTTATTTCCTCCTTTGTAAGCCAGCGCTTGTCGGAAAAGGTATATTCCAGCTTGTTCCTGTACCTGAAAATATCAGATGATCCTATTATCGGACTGATAGCAGGCATTTCAACCTTTCCAATACGGGTAAGGTTATCCGTCACCTGCTTTTCCTTGTAATGCAGCTGCAGATGATACGGAAGATGCTGCCACCTGCAGCCCCCGCAGATCCCGAAATGAATGCAGGCCGGTTTTATCCTGTCAGCAGAATACTCATGGAACCTGACAACATTTCCTTCCAGGTACCTCTTCTTTTTCTTCTTTACCTTTATATCAACAACATCACCCGGTATGAGCATCGGAACGAATACAACCTGATTGTCGACTCTTCCCAGGGCATTTCCTTCCGATCCTATGTCGGTTATCATGACTTTCTCAAGCAAGGGTAGCTCTTTTTTCCTTCCCACTTCCTTTATTTATTATCATTAAAAAATTCAGTAAAAATTACTGATCACTCAAATTAATAATGAACTTAAGGCCTTCAATCATAGCCGGAAGGATCGCATCACCATGATCCAGATAAGGGAATATCACTTTCGAACATGTCTCGGATGATGTTCCGGCTATCAGCATTTCATCGTACATATTAAGTGTTGCTGTTACACTTACATGTGTATCCCCTTCGCCATGCACTAACAGAAGCGGTTTGTATGTGGTCCATGGCGAAATGCTGTTCTTTTCAAGAGCTTCACGTACAGACGAATACGCTGCTGAGCTGGTAAAGCCTGAAATAAAATCAGGCTTGAACAACTGATGTATTGAGGTTGAGAGCTGGTTATTGATCTGATCTCCGGTAAGTGTTCCGGTATATAAAGTATTCAGCCTTGAAGCATAGGGCTCATTTAGCATGTCTGATACCGGATTTGTGAACTGGTCATAATAAGAATAAGCATTGATGATATAACCAAGATAGTAAGGCATAGGGTAAGCTGTTGTGTCTGTCATTTCCCGGAGAAGATCATACAGGTTATACGGCCCTGCACCGCAGACGCTGCCATGAAGTTCAAAATCATCATTATAATCCAGCTCCAGTGCCTTATGAAGAGCTAAGGTCGCCCATCCTCCCTGAGAGTATCCCACGAGATAGTATTCATTCCGTGCCTCAATTCCGTCAAATTCATATTCACAGCTTTCTTCAAGGGCATAAAGCATATCAACGACAGATCTGACAGTAGGTTCGGCAATAAGGTAAGGATGAGGTATCTGCTTTGATCTTCCGAATCCCGGATAATCAGGAATTACTACAATAAATCCCATCGAAGCTATATATTCAACCAGCTGGTATGACGGATTTATAACATATTCGCTCGGAGCATAGGCATTTACGGTATTGGTCCCGTTCTGAAAGCTTACAACCGGATATTCACCCGGATTAACCGGAACACATACCAGTCCTGAAGCTTCGATCTCTTCTCCAAAAACGTCTGTTTTGTAAACCATTTTACAGACGTTGACATCGCTTTTAATATACTGTATTATTTCACTAATCTCTGGATACGACTGAACACCTGAACTCAGCATGCTGGTAATTGCCGTTGTCGTATATGTAACAGCCAGCTCTTTCGAAACGAAATAATCATAGTAAGGCTTGTCGTCAGTTTTCTTACAGGAGGTGATAATAAAGATTAGTGAAGAAAAGAGCAGGACTGTTTTATTAAAATTCTTGTTAATATTCATGATATCTTTCCTCTTTTTAGAATCCACCCCCTTTCCCGTTTCCCCCAGCCTTGCTCCGCCGAAGCGGCTACCATCGGCCGCCATAGGCTTGCCGACGGCGCGGCGCGAAGGCGAGCGGGGAAAGCTAAAACTCCTTCCCTCCTTGGGGGAAGGGCGGGAAGGTGGCATAACGTTCAACAAAGATAATCCTTCTGCCCTAACCTCCGCTTCGCCGGCTGGCATACTTTTTCTATATTTGCCTCAGTTTAATTCAGTATGGTTTCGGTTC
>CAYWEQ010000001.1:32897-39071 GCA_964457185.1 uncultured Rikenellaceae bacterium | reverse complement strand
GGCTGGCATACTTTTTCTATATTTGCCTCAGTTTAATTCAGTATGGTTTCGGTTCAGAATCTTTCGGTATCATTTGGAAGCTTTGATCTGCTGACTAATATCTCCTTTCTCATTAATGATCAGGACCGTATCGGACTTGCCGGTAAGAACGGATCGGGGAAATCAACTCTCCTTAACGTGATAGCCGGCATCCAGAGTCCGACATCGGGACAGGTTGATATGTCGAAAAATGTGACCATCGGATATCTGCCGCAGCAAATAAAGGTTAATGATACCACAACCATAATGAACGAGGTTATTGGTGCATTTGCCGAGATCACGGAGCTATCAGGGGAGATAGAACGCTGCAGTGCTGAGATCGCAACAAGAAACGACTACGAGTCTGCAGAATACCTGAAGCTGTGCGATCATCTCACGGTTATTGAAGAGAGATACAGGATTCTGGGCGGTACCAACTATCTGACTGAAGCAGAAAAGACCCTTATCGGACTGGGGTTCGAACGAAAGGACTTTAACAGACCTACCGGGGAACTTAGCGGGGGCTGGAGGATGAGAATTGAGCTGGCTAAAGTGCTTCTCAGAAAGCCTTCGCTGTTTCTCCTTGATGAACCGACAAATCATCTTGATATTGAGTCAATTCAATGGCTTGAAACCTTTCTTGCCGGTTATCCCGGTGCAGTAATCTTTGTATCACACGACAGGGCATTCCTGGATAATGTCACCACCCGGACAATTGAGATTTCTCTTGGCAATATCTATGATTACAGGGCTTCATGGTCAAAATATACTGAACTGAGAAAGGAAAGAAGGGAACAGCAGCTTGCTGCATTCAGGAACCAGCAGAAGATGATTGAGGATGCAGAGAAATTTATAGAGAGATTCCGTTACAAAGCCACAAAAGCAGTACAGGTTCAGTCAAAGATCAAGCATCTGAACAAGATAGAGCGCATCGAAATTGATGAGGAAGATATCAGTGCGATAAACCTCAGGTTTCCGCCGTCGCCTCGTTCAGGAACAACGGTTGTTGAAGCGGAGGAGCTTTCGAAGAGCTTCGGCAAACTGAATGTGTTGAAGAAAATTGATTTTAAGGTCCACCGGGGAGAGAAAGTCGCATTTGTTGGAAGAAATGGCGAAGGCAAGACTACATTTTCAAGGATAATAATCGGAGAACTTGATTATGAGGGTTCTCTGAAGATCGGGCATAATGTCAGGACAGGATATTTTGCCCAGAACCAGGATGAACTGCTTGACGATTCAAAAACGGTATTCCAGACTATCGATTATGTGGCAAAGGGTGAAATAAGGACAAAGATCCGTGATATGCTTGGTGCTTTTCTTTTCCGTGGCGATGATATTGAAAAGAAGGTAAAGGTCCTGTCAGGCGGTGAAAGATCAAGGCTTGCCCTGGTAAGGCTTCTGCTGGAGCCTCATAACCTCCTCGTACTGGATGAACCCACTAACCACCTCGATATGAGGTCGAAGGATATCCTTAAACAGGCCCTGATAAAATACGATGGCACATTAATTGTGGTTTCACACGACAGGGATTTCCTGAACGGGATAGCCGGAAAAGTCTTCGAGTTCAGGAATAATAAGATAAAGGAAAACATAGGTGGCATCTATGATTTCCTGCGCAGGAAGAAAATTGACAACCTGAGGGATATCGAGAAAAAAGTTGCCGGAAAGAGTGAGCCGCTGAATGAAGGTGTGTCAGCCAACAAGCAAAAATACCTTGAAAAGAAGGAATATGACCGCAACCTCAGAAAACTGAGAAGAAGACTTGAAGATTCGGAAGCGGAGATTGAAAGGATTGAAGCAGAGATCTCAGCACTCGACAGGATCATGGATCTGCCTGACAAGCCGGATTCAGAGATGCAGCAATACTACAGCAGATACCAGGAGCTTAAGGAGCGGCATAATGAAGAAATGAACAGGTGGGCACAATATACGCATGAGGTTGAAGTTTTCTTACAAAACAACAGTTGAAAATGGAACTGAAGCAGCTTGAAAAAGAGTACAGGGTGCATGTATATGAAACAGGCCCCGATGGAAGGGTAAGCCTCTGGTCGCTGTTCAATTATATGCAGGATATTGCTTCAGAACATGCTGTAAAGCTTGGTTTCGGAAGAGACGACCTGCTGAAGAGAAATCATTTCTGGGTTCTCTCCAGGATGTTCGCAGTCATTTATGAACTGCCTTCCTGGTTCGATACAATGATTGTAAAAACATGGCCGTCCGGTACTGATAAGTTCTTTGCCATGAGAAACTATGAAATTAAATTCCCTGACGGAAGGGATATTGCCGCCGGTTCATCCTCATGGCTCATTGTTGACCGGACAACAAAGAGAATACAGAGACCTGATGACCTGGTTGCAAAATACAACTCTGATAATCAGTCTGTTAAATCCCCGGTCAGAAGTGCAGTTAAGCTTGCCGGGGCATCTGCTGAAGGTCTTTTATCTGCAGCTTCAAGAGTAAAGACCAGCGATCTCGATATAAATCTTCACACCAATAACGCCAATTATCTCAAATGGGTTACCGATACCTATGATCTGAATTTCATCTTGTCCCATTCGCCGCAATCGGCAGAAATAAATTATCTTGCCGAGTCAATGCATGATGAAGAGATCTGTATCAAAACCTCAAGGGAAGAAGATAAGAACATTATTTTCAACCATTCGGTTTTCAGAGTCAGTGACAACAGGGAGTTATGCAGGATAAGGCTTGAATGGGGTGAAGAGAGCAAGAATAAAGCAAATCTGAAATGAGCGTCAGCAAAGCATATTTTGTGAGGATCCTGCGTCTGATACCGGCATTAACGCTGATTCCTGCTGTTTTCATATCATGCTCGGTAAAACAGGCTGCCGTTGATTCGAAGGATCTTTCTTACCTCTATAATCCGACGAAAAGTCCCGTGAATCCCCGTTACAGCATTACAAATGAATCGGAAAACGGAAGCCTTCTGTCTGTCAAATTCTTTTCTGATGAACTCTATTTCTCAGAAGCAAATCCGCAGGGCATGCCTATGGCATCAATACTAATTACTGTCAAGCTTTTCAGGACGGGATTGGGGAGAGTGCTTGCCGACACGGCATATTATAATCTCAATATCCTCAAGGAGGAGAACAGACCTGAATACACCTACAGGATCCCGCTGAAGGTACAGCCCGGAGCAGAATACCTTGCAGAGGTGAAAATACTTGACAGGGTGAGGATCCAGGTTATCCAGGCGTTCATAACTTTTAATACTCTTACTGATTTCAACAGGTACAATTTCATGGCAAGGGGTCATTTCGGGAAAAATGAAATATTCAATCCGGTTGTAAGGATCAATGAATATGTCAACCTGGTTTACCTCAGGGGTTTTATTGACTCGCTTTATATCTCCTATTACAAGCCTTACAAGGAGATACCATATCCTCCGTCAATGCTTCTTCCGGAAAAAACTATCGATTACAGACCTGATACTGTAATAGCTATTCCATACTCTGATACCATGCCTATGATGTTTCCCCGGCAGGGTATTTATCTGATAAGAGCACGAAGGGATCTTAATGAAGGTTTTACTTTTCTGAACCTGGGATCCACCTATCCTTCACTAACAGCTCCGGATGTGATGATTGAGCCACTTGCTTATCTCATCAGCGAGGACGAGCTTAATACTTTGCGGGAAGCCCCGCGCCCGAAAGTAGCGCTTGACGAATTCTGGATCAAATGTGGCGGAAACATTGAGAAAGCACGCGAGCTTATAAGGATTTATTATACCCGCGTTCTTTATTCCAATCACTATTTCACTTCATATACTGATGGCTGGCGCACTGACAGGGGGATGATCTATATTATCTACGGGCCGCCAGACAAGGTATACAAATCCTCTGAAGGGGAAAGCTGGGGTTATAGTAAGCCGGTTATAAAATCATCATGGGGAACCAGGTACAGGGTCAAAGAGGGATACCTGTTTTTCAATTTCAGGAAGAAGCAAAATGTTCTTACAGAGAACGAATATTATCTCAGCAGGAGCGAAACACTGGTTACTTTGTGGGACCAGGCTAAAGCAAGCTGGAGGAAAGGTATCGTGTTCCGTCTTGATAATCCTGAGGAATTTTAAGGTATGCTGAAAGAATCAGATTGTATTTTTGGCTTAAGACCTGTCATTGAGGCAATTAAAGCAGGAAAAAAGATCGATCGCCTTCTCATCAGACAGGGACTTCAGGGTATGCTGTACCATGAGCTGATGACAGAGGTCAGGAAACATGATATTGCATTTCAGATCGTTCCGCTTGAAAGAATAGAACTGGTAACCAGGAAAAATCACCAGGGTGTTCTGGCATGGCTCTCCCTGATTGAATATCAGCATATTTCCAATCTGCTTCCAATGATCTTTGAAAAGGGAGAGGATCCTTTGATAATTGCCCTTGATGGTGTTTCGGATGTAAGGAATTTCGGAGCAATTGTGCGGACAGCAGAATGCCTCGGGGCACATGCAGTTATCATCCCGGAAAGAGGATCGGCAAGAATTACTGCCGACGCAGTAAAGACATCGGCCGGAGCCCTCCATACTTTTCCTGTCTGCAGGGAAAAATCCATCGTCCGGACTGTAGAGTTCCTTAAAGAATCGGGACTAAAAATAATATGCGGTGCGGAAAAATCGGGAGGAAAGGCATCAGGAACAGATCTGACCGGACCGGCAATATTGATACTGGGCTCTGAGGATAAAGGAATAAGCCGGGAGCTTCTTGCTCTGGCAGATCATACTGTAAGAATCCCGATGACGGGAACGATAAGCTCACTCAATGTATCAGTCGCCGCAGGTATCCTCCTCTATGAGATATTAAGGCAGCGCAATGCCTGACTCATGCAATGATGCTCATAATCCGGTCGTCAAGCATCTTCTGATCGGAAGTAAAGGATGCCAGTCCTGCAAGTGTCAGAAGAGTGTCCGGTGCTATCTTCCCTTCCTTTATTTTCTTTTCCCATCTTGAATATTCAGGGATCTTACCGTCTGAAGCAAATAATGATTTTTCTTCCCTGGTCAGCACAGGGAACATATCTTCACAACCCTCCTCATGTGCGATCTGAACAAGTTCATCCTCTGTTGCCGGCACCTTTGAGGCAAGTCTTTCGGCCAGACTTAAAACTTTGTCATCAACGGTCCAGAATTTTTCAAGATGCGCTCCCTTACCTGAGGCTGATAATTCTATTTTGTAGTTCTTATGCATTCCTGAACTGAATTTACCTTTCAGCGATTTACGTCCTGCTGCTGCCACTTTGGGAGGCATAGTGAAGACATCGGCACCGGCAAGCAGTTCGAGCTGGCTGTAATTTCGAAGGCTGGCAGCTATCAGCTTTGTCTGCCATGAATTTTTGGAGGAAAGTCCTGTTACCCAGTTCTGTGATGCGATCACAGCCATTTCTCCTGCCCCTGATCCATCACCAAGCTTGTTGTCGCTTATAAATGCCCCTATTCTTCCAAGAAAGACGTTGAGATAATCCGGGCGTGCAACTCTTGTTACAAGGACATTTTGCCTGGCGCTGAATTCAAGGGTGAAGTTGACCCTCACACCAGCATCCTTCAGCCGGCGCGCACCGATCAATCCCTCGGCAGTATAAGGGACCTTCACAATAAACTGGTCAGGACAGATCTCATGAAACCTCTTACCGTAATATTCTATTGCCTTGATATCGTGTGCTGTATCAGTATGAAGCTCGACACTTACCATTCCTCCGAACTTTGAAGCCAGTCTTAATCCATGGCGGGCATTCAGGATGAAAGCTATCTCCTTTACCTTTTCCCTCAAGGGAAGCTCTCTTACCAGACTCTTTGCCTCCAGGATGAAAACATCATAAATCCCTTTTTGTATCTCATTGTTAAGCAGAGTGTTATTGGTTGTCAGGGCACTCATTTCCGCTGTCCAGTTAGCCTCAGCTTCCTCCATATCGCCGGTATCAAGCCAGAGTTCAGTGCCGATATTGCGAAGAGACTGCCAGAATCTATCCGGCTTTGCTGCGATACGTTTTTCACTCAGATTCTTCCATAGGAAATCGCTGATTCTTGTATTCAGATCTGCCATATGTTTATTGATTTAAACTTAGTTTCATGAAACTTCATCCAAAATAACCAGTCGCAAAAATATACATTTTATTGATCTGGTTCATTGATAATTATTAGCTTTA
>CAYWEQ010000001.1:0-32797 GCA_964457185.1 uncultured Rikenellaceae bacterium | reverse complement strand
ATAAGAAGATCGGCATACTCAACAGCACTCTCATATGTTATAAAAGTCCCGATCAGGTAAACCATGGTCTTGTCTGCAAGTGTTACTATTTCAAGACCTCTTGTGCCAGCCAGCCTGTTAATGCCTTCAAGGACATCATCCCTGACCGGTTTCAGTGATCTGATCACTTCAACCCTGAATGTAAGTGTCGGAGGAACAGTGTCGGCAGGGACCTGCCTGACAACAACTGAAGTAACAGGTTTTTTACTCCACTCCTTTTCAAGAGCTGCTGCCTTTTCAGCTGTCACTGCTTTCCCGGCTAACAGTGCTGCAACAAAGGCATCCTTAAATCCCAGTTTCCTGACAGTTGCGAGAGCTTTGTTTGCATCAGCAAGCTTCCTGAACATGCCTGCGTAGTAGACTGTAAGATCCTTCCCTGCTATTTTGAATCCGTTAACCGGAACGATCCCCTTGAAATATGAATAACTCACCGGATTCCGGAATACCGCCACCTGAATCCGGTAAATGAGCCCCTGAGGCAGAGAGGGATTGATCAGTATCTTTTCATCAGGGGCCTTGTCTCTGACCTCAAAAACCGAATAAACTTCAACAGATTCAGGTTCTGCCGGAGTTTTGACAGTAACAGCGGCAACTGTGTCTCCGGGAGGCTTGATCTCGGATGGCTTTATGACTACTTCCTGTCTGATCGTATCCCTGCTGACCAGTAGTGTATCCTTAATGGTCCCCAATCCAGAATTCTCAGCCAGAGTATCCGGAAGCTCTTCCACATAAGCAGCTGTATCTTTTCCTGATGTGACAGTGATATATTCTGCCGTAAAAGGTTTTTTATTCATTTCTTCCTGCGCCGCATTGTACCTGTCATCAGCCTCCCTCTGGAAGGAAGCGGCAAGATTTTCCGTTTCCGTTATACTTGCTTTTAATTTCGTCCGCTCGGCATAGCTTCCCTTTTCAAGTCCCTTTTTCTGTTCTTCAGCAATCCTGTACAGCGAATCGGCTTTATACTGCAATTCAAGAGCTTCAGATAATATCTTTTCATAGTCAGAGGAGACAGAATCGTTCAGCGGGAGTGTCGCTCCGGGCTTTTCATCCGACAAAATAATTTTCTTACCTTCTTTCGGAATTTCCTGTTTTTCTTCCCCGGCAACGGGAGCAACCTCAGGTAACTGGTCTGTCAGACGGCCTTCGTTATGTTCACATTGATGAAGGAGTTCAGGTATGCCCAGGTCGCGTGAAATTTTTTTACCGTTGAGCTCAGTAAAGTAATTATAAGATGAAATAGCTTCAGTAAACTTGCCCGACATCTGCTGGGCTCTGGCCAGCCAGTACAATGCATCTGACGGAATAGTCCTGACGACGGCAGAACCCTGTTGTGCCTGCTTAAGCAGCGTAACAGCCTGTTCAGGTTCACGGTTCAGCCTTACAAGGCAAACACCCGAATAGTACTTGTACACAGGATCCCTGGGGTACGTCACAAGAAGCTCGCTGAATTCCCTGTACGCAAGCTCATAATCACCTTTTGAATAAGCTTCCAGGGAGGATTGCCGTGAAGGTTTTGGCATATCCTGCGAAGAGAGATCTGTCACTGATAAAGTAAATGCCATCGTCATCAGAAGACAGATAATGTATTGACCTGTAATGAGCCCGGGATTCTTTCCTGATTTCACATGTAATTAATTTTCTGATAGTTATAAAAATACTTAAGCTATTTTTTACAAATATTTCTGTTAATAATTAAAAATCCTTTTTTATTCTGAAAACAATTCAAACTTCGTAAATTTACCCATAATAACAAAATTAAAACTGATGGCACAATTAAAGGAAGGCATGCCGGCACCTCCGTTCGAGGGCACGGATCAGAATAGTAATAGTAGAAACCAAAGCTCATTCGGAGCAGATATTCGGATTGTATCAATAATAAAACCAATAATATGAGCAAAGAAAGAAAAGAGATCAACAAAGAGAAGCTGAAAGCGCTGGAGGTCACCCTTGGTAAAATTGAAAAGGATTTCGGCAAGGGTACAATAATGAAGCTTGGCGATCATGCCATTGAGAATATTCAGGTTATCTCCACCGGGTCGATAGGGCTCGATGCAGCTCTCGGTATCGGGGGATTCCCTCGCGGACGAGTGATTGAGATATACGGACCCGAGGCATCAGGGAAAACAACACTTGCGATCCATGCAATAGCCGAAGCACAGAAGAATGGCGGTATAGCAGCAATAATTGATGCGGAACATACTTTCGACCGCATCTATGCTGAAAAGCTGGGGGTTGATGTGGAGAATCTTCTCATCTCACAGCCTGATAACGGGGAACAGGCACTTGAAATAACCGATAACCTGATAAGGTCAGGAGCTCTCGATATCGTTGTTATCGATTCAGTTGCGGCTCTTACACCCAAAGCTGAAATTGAAGGTGAAATGGGTGATTCAAAAATGGGGCTCCAGGCGAGGCTTATGTCCCAGGCCCTGAGAAAGCTTACAGCAAACATAAGCAAGACAAATACTTCCTGCGTATTTATAAACCAGCTCAGGGAAAAGATAGGAGTGATGTTCGGAAATCCTGAAACCACAACGGGAGGAAATGCCCTTAAATTCTACGCATCCGTGAGAGTTGACATACGGAGAACCAACCAGATCAAGGATGGCGAAGAGGTCGTCGGTAACCGTACCAGGGTGAAAATTGTAAAAAACAAGCTTGCCCCTCCTTTCAGAAAAGCTGATTTTGACATACTCTATGGCGAGGGTATTTCACAACTGGGTGAAATTGTTGACCTTGGCACCGACTTCAATATCATCAAAAAAAGCGGCTCGTGGTTCAGCTACGGCGAAACAAGGATAGGCCAGGGACGTGATGCCGTTAAGCAAATATTGAAGGACAATCCCGAATTATACGACGAACTTAAAGCAAAAGTCACAGAAGCTCTTAAGAAATAATAGTATTAATATAATAGTATCAACTATGAAAAGATATCATGTTCTGATAATTCTTGCAGTTCTTGTTTTGTCCGTGTCGTGCAAGCAGAAAGAGACAGCCACACAGGAACCTGCTCCACAATTTAATAACGCGCTGACAGCTGAAGAGAAAACCGGAGGTGTAATGACACCTGAAATCATGTGGAAGTTTGGCCGTCTCGGCTCCATTGCTCTTTCTCCCGACGGATCAACAGTACTGTATACTGTCACTGATATCGACCTGCAAACTGAAGCCAGAAGGACCAACATATTTAAGATCCCTTCATCAGGAGGAGATCCTGTACAGCTTACCACCGACGGCGGAAGCTCACCACAGTGGTTCGATGACGGCAAGTCAGTTGCCTATGTCAATAACGACGGGGACCTGGTAATAATGGATCCTGAAGGTTCTGTAAAAAAGACTGTTGAGGGTCTTAAGGATTTCGAGATATTCAGTATATCACCGGCCGGCAGCAAAATATATTTCACCAGGAGGGTTAAGCTGGACCAGACAGCCAACGAGAAATACAGCCTGCCAAAAGCCAACGTAAGGATTATAGATGACCTGATGTACCGTCACTGGAATTCGTGGAGCGATTATTCATACAGTCATATTTTCGTAGCTGACTTCAACGGGAAAAGTGTTTCCGGTGAAAAGGATATAATGGAAGGACAGAAATTTGAGTCGCCTCTTTCACCATATTTTGATGAAGGTGAAATTTCATGGAGCCCTGACGGCAAATACATTGCCTTTACCACAAAAAGACTGAGAGGCAAGGAGGATGCGCGCAGCACCAATTCAGATATTATCCTTTTTGAAGTATCAACAGGAAATGAGGTAAATATCTCCGAGGGCAACAGAGGTTATGACAGGTATCCGGTATTCTCACCTGACGGATCTAAAATTGCTTTCCAAAGCATGGAGCGAGACGGTTATGAGGCTGATCTTGACCGGCTCATGGTGTTTGATATAAAAAATAAAAGCCGTACGTGGATAACAAAAGGCTGGGAATTTGATGTGGAAAGTATCAACTGGGCCGACGAACAGAATATTTACTTTATCTGCGCGTATATGGGAACTTCGCAGGTGTTCAGTACAAGCATAAGCGGTAAAGGCGTTGACCGTGTCACAGATGGCATGCATGAACTTGGTTCCCTTCAACTGGAATCAGGAAAAATGGCAGCATCAATCAGGTCGTTTTCACTTGCGCCGGAGGTTGTATCTATCGATATGAGCTCGGGCGAAGTAAAACAGATCAGTGGAATAAATAAAACCATCTATGAATCCATTAAGATTGGGAAATCAGAAGAGAAATATATCAGGACCAGGGATGGCAAGGATCTTCAGATGTGGGTAATTTTCCCTCCGGATTTTGATCCTTCCGGGAAATACCCGGCTCTTCTCTTTTGCAACGGAGGACCCCAGAGCACTCTCGGGCCTTTCTGGTCATACCGCTGGAATATGCAGATGATGGCCGCAAAAGGATACATTGTTTACGCTCCCAACAGACGGGGTGTCGCCGGCTTCGGCCAGGCATGGAAGGAACAGATCTCAGGTGATTACGGAGGGAAAAACATGCAGGATTATCTTGATGCCACAGATGTCATGGCGAAAGAACCATTTGTCGATCCTGAGAGGATGGCTGCAGTTGGTGCCAGCTACGGAGGGTACTCAGTATTCTATCTTGCCGGAATTCATGGAGGAAGGTTCAAAGCTTTCATTGCACACTGCGGTATGTTCAATTTCGCGAGCTGGTACGGAACAACCGAAGAACTCTGGTTCCCTGATAAGGATATTGAAGGGCCTTACTGGAATACACCAAAGAGCTACCAGTTCTCGCCCCACCTTATAGCCGAAAACTGGGATACGCCGATATTAATAATTACCGGCGCCAATGATTTCAGAATCCCTTATACTCAGAGCATGGAAGCATTCCAGGCTGCTCAGCTTAATAATGTTCCAAGCCGGCTGCTTTTCTTCGAGGATGAGTCTCATTTTGTGCAGAAACCGCAGAATGCAGTTATATGGCAGAATGAGTTCTTCATCTGGCTGGAGACATATTTGAAATAAGAAACAAGATAAAAATCAGGGAGAACAATTAAGCAGGCCCAGTACCTTTTCCACTTTTTCCTCCAGGGGCAGTTCTCCGTCAATCCAGTTGATCTGAACACCTTTGCGTTCCATTCCCCTGAACCAGGTCATCTGCCTTTTGGCAAACTGATGTATCGCGATCTCAAGGTTTTTTACCATCTCCCTGTATCCAAGTTTTCCTGTCAGGAAAAGGGTAATGTATTTATATTCAAGACCATAATAAATAAGTATCTCTTTCCTGACTCCTTCGTCAAGCAATTTCTTCACTTCATCAACCATTCCTTCATCCAGTCTATTTTTCAGCCTCTCTGTGATCCTTTTGCGTCGTGCATCCCTGTCGAACATAATACCTGCAATAAGGGGTTTCATATCCGGAAACTGCGTTTGTTTCCTTGCCTTATTTTTGTTAAAATGTTCAATCTCAATCGCCCTTATCACTCTTTTTTTTGTGTCAATATCAGTTGTGTTATGAAGCTTCCTGTAAGTCGATAATATCCCTATAAGCTCCTCCATGCTCTTTTTTTCCAGCCTTGTTCTCAACCCGCTGTCAGGCGGCACTTCATACATCTTGTATCCTGTTACAATACTGTCAACATACATACCTGATCCCCCGCAAACCACTGGAAATACCCCGCTTTTCTTCAGGTCTTCATAAACATTCCTGAAATCACGCTGGTATTCAAAGACATTGTATTTGTATCCCGGATCCGCAATATCTATCAGATGGTGAGCAACAGTTTTCCCGTCGAGATTATACTCTGAATAATCCTTTCCCGTGCCAAGGTTCATTCCACGATATACCTGGCGGGAATCGGCGCTTATTATCTCACCTCCAAGACGGGCGGCCACAGCAACTGCCAGTGATGTCTTGCCCGACGCCGTGGTTCCCGTAACTACCAGCAGATCATATCCCGGATTCAACTTAAGAGGCATTGTGATAACTGTTTACCAGATAAGCAAATTACCATAAATTTACTTAATTTTGCCGGTCCCTGATCTGTTTTTAGAACAATAATCAATGAAAAGGAACACTGGTGATATAGTAATACGGAATAAAAAGGCTTCGCATGATTATGAGTTCCTTGAAAAATTCGTTGCAGGTATCAAGCTTACGGGTACTGAAATTAAATCAATAAGGCTTGGGAAAGCGGCTCTTGCAGATTCATATTGCTTTTTCAGTGATGGAGAGCTTTTCATAAAAGGTATGCATATTGCAGAATACTGGTGGGGTAATCTGAATAATCATGATCCATTGAGGGAGCGCAAGCTTCTGCTTACAAAACGTGAACTGAAACGGATTGACAGAAAAGTAAAGGAAACAGGGCTGACTATAATTGTCATAAAAGTCTTTGTCAACGAAAAGGGATTGGCTAAGGCAGAGATAGCTATTTCGAAGGGCAAAAAGGAATATGACAAGCGTCAGACTATCAAGAGCAGGGATGCTGACAGAGAATTAGATCGAATAAGGAAGAGATAATCAGAAGTTCGGACTCAATAAATATCTTGAGTAGAATTTCACTATTGTATTAACAGCATCTTTTGAAGTATCGACGATTGTGAACAGGTTGAGATCATCAGATGATATATTGTGTTCTTCGGCGAGCATTTCCTCTTTAATCCACTCTATCAGTCCCTTCCAGTATTTTTTGCCGACAAGAATGATCGGGAACTTCCCTATTTTGCGTGTCTGAATGAGTGTAATTGCCTCAAAAAGCTCATCAAATGTTCCGAATCCTCCCGGAAGAACAATAAATCCCTGGGCATATTTCATGAACATAACCTTCCTCACAAAGAAATGATCGAACGTAATAAGCTTATCGGCATCAATAAATGAGTTAGGTCTCTGTTCAAACGGAAGATCAATGTTGATCCCTACTGATTTTCCATTGCCGCGTTTGGCACCTTTGTTAGCAGCTTCCATTATGCCGGGCCCGCCGCCGGTGATCACACCGTATCCTTTCTGAACCAGCCTGAAGGCTATATCTTCAGCAAGACGGTAATATTTGTCATTATGATGTGTTCTTGCAGAGCCAAAAACTGAAACGCACGGCCCGATACGGGCAAGTTTTTCAAAACCTTCAACCAGTTCGGAAATGATTTTGAATACCCGCCAGGAATCTGTGATATGTATCTCATGCCATGCCTTTTCTTCAAAGGCGGCTTTTGTCAGGTCTATCTGTGAAGGTCTATCCTTTTTGCCCATATTAAAAGTTTTTATTATTCCAAATATAATTATTTTCTTATGCCTTCAGCTCTGGTTTCAGGAATATTCCCGTATAGCTGTTGTCAAATTCAGCCAGTTCTTCGGGTGAACCTGAAAAAATAATATCGCCTCCTTCCTTGCCTCCTTCTCTGCCAAGATCAACAATATAATCGGCCATTTTAATAACATCAATATTATGTTCTATAACGATAACCGTGTTTCCCCTGTTTACAAGCCTGTTAAGAACATCGAGCAGGACCCTTACATCCTCAAAGTGCAACCCCGTTGTCGGCTCGTCAAGAATATATAGTGTTTTCCCGGTATCACGGCGGGCAAGCTCTGTTGCCAGTTTGACACGTTGTGCTTCACCTCCGGAGAGCGTTGTTGACTGCTGTCCAAGCTTGATGTAGCCGAGTCCAACATCCTTCAGGGTTTTTATCTTATGATGTATTGACGGAACGTTGGCAAAGAATTCCACGGCCATGTTCACTGTCATATCGAGAACATCACTGATAGATTGCCCTTTATATTTCACTTCGAGTGTTTCACGATTGTAGCGCCTGCCATTGCATTCGCTGCAGTGAACATAAACATCGGGAAGAAAATTCATTTCAATTGTTTTCACACCTGCACCTTCGCAGCTTTCACATCTTCCCCCTTTTACATTGAATGAAAACCTGCCTGCATTGAATCCACGGATCTTAGCTTCAGTTGTCTGTTCAAAAAGCTTCCTTATATCGGTAAAAACACCGGTATATGTCGCAGGATTTGACCTTGGAGTTTTTCCGATCGGTGACTGGCTAACCTCTATAACTTTATCAAGATGCTCAAGTCCTGTTATCTCTTTGTAAGGCAATGGCATTTTGCCTGAGTTATGGAACCGTCGTGCAAGTGCCGGATGGAGTGTCTGGTTTATGAGTGAAGATTTACCGCTTCCCGAAACGCCTGTTACACAGATAAATGTACCCAGCGGAATTACGATATCCACATTATTCAGGTTATGACCCGTAGCCCCGGTCATCATCAGGAATTTCCCGTTGCCTGTTCTGCGATGTTCCGGAATATGGAATCTCTTCTTGTTATTGAGAAATCCTGAAGTCAGAGTCTCGCATTTTTTAATTTCATCAGGTTTTCCCTCAGCTACCACCAGTCCCCCGTGAAGTCCCGCGCCCGGTCCCATATCTATAATATGATCGGCCGACAGGATCATTTCCCTGTCATGCTCAACCACAATGACCGAATTGCCTGAATCCCTGAGTTGTTTCAAAGCATGTATCAGGCGCCTGTTATCCCTCTGGTGAAGTCCTATGCTTGGTTCATCGAGGATATAAAGGACATTCACGAGCTGTGAACCTATCTGGGTAGCCAGTCTTATTCTCTGGCTTTCGCCCCCTGAAAGGGTTCTGGCTCCCCTGTTAAGGGAAAGATAGTCAAGGCCCACCTCAAGGAGGAAGCCCAGCCGTGCCCTGATTTCCTTTAAGATTTCTGCTGCAATCAGTCTCTGCTTCCCTGTAAGCTTTTCCTCAACATCAGAAAGGAACTTCGATAATTCCCTGATATCCATAGCTGACAGCTCACCTATATTCTTTTCTGCTATCCTGAAATACAAAGATTCCTTTTTAAGCCTTGTCCCGTTGCATTCAGGACATACATCATATTGTACATACTGATCTTTAAGCCTGGTCCCGTTCTTCTTTCCGTTTATAGCCTCGATATTGCCAACGAAATTGACCACACCTTCAAAAGTCAGGAAATAGTTTGATGTCATTCCCAGCGGTGTATTGGACAGTTTCAGCACCTCATTTGAGCCATAGAGCACCTTGTTCAAAGCCTCTTCCGGGATGTCACTTATCGGGGTGTCGAGAGTAAACCCGTTCTTTTCGGCTATCGCCTCAATCTGCCAGAATATCCACACATTCCTGTATTTTCCGAGAGGTTCAATGCCTCCTTTCCTGATGCTGAGGCTTCTGTCGGGGATAAGCTTCTTTTCATCTATGCTTGAAACATCTCCAAGCCCGTTGCAATGAGGACAGGCACCCTGGGGTGAATTAAAGGAGAATGTATGGGGAGCAGGCTCATTATATGAAATCCCTGTAACCGGACACATAAGATGTCGGCTGAAGAATCTCGGTTCGTTGCTTTCGCTTTCCAGCACCATCATCACTCCGTCACCCTGGTCAAGAGACATCTTAACTGAATCCATCAGTCTCTTATCCGTTATATCCCCTACCCTGAATTTATCAATTACAAGCTCAATAAAATGGGTTTTGTAACGGTCCAGCTTCATTCCCGGCTGGAGTTCCCTTATTTCATTATTGATGCGGACATTCAGAAATCCTTTTCTCCTGAGCTGTTCAAACAACTCTTTATAATGTCCCTTACGTCCTTTGACTACAGGAGCCAGAAAATATACCTTTTTACCCGCAAAACGACTCTTTACCAGGTCAATTATCTGATCATCAGTGTATTTGACCATCTTTTCACCTGAGGTCCACGAATATGCATCAGCGGCTCTTGCATATAATAGCCGGAGGAAATCATATATCTCAGTTATTGTACCGACTGTGGAGCGGGGATTTTTGTTTGTTGTTTTTTGTTCGATGGAAATAACCGGACTCAATCCTGTTATCTTGTCAACATCAGGGCGTTCCATACCGCCAAGGAATTGTCGCGCGTATGCTGAGAGGGTTTCCATATAACGGCGCTGTCCTTCTGCATATATTGTATCAAAAGCCAGGGAAGATTTCCCGCTGCCGCTGAGCCCGGTAATAACCACAAGCTTGTTCCGCGGAATAGTAACATCTATATCCTTAAGATTATGGACCCTTGCTCCGAGGACTTTTATTTCTTCACTCATCTTGACCCTCCACCGTGATCTTGTCAGCTTTCAGGCTCCGGATCTTCAGAATTTCTCATTCCTTTTGCCGGGATCTTTATAATATATTCCTTATTGGGCTTAGGTGTCAGATAAGGTTTCCTGAGCCATGGATTCAGAAATTTCAAAAGCTTATAATTTGTCCCGTACTGTTCAGCGAAGCGGGCAAAGCTTGTCACTGCAGTATCAACTTTAACTTCATGGTATTTCAGTTCAGGATACAGTTCTTCCTTTTTGATCATGAATCCATAACTTTCAGGATCAGAAATAATAAGTTTATAGGCGACAGCCCTGAAAATATACCGGGCAGTCTCTTCTGTCAGGAGAAGATCGTAATAGCTGTTCTGCCCCTGGATTTGAATCTGCTCATCGATGGCTGACCTGCCGCCGTTATATGATGCGGCTGCAAGTGTCCAGTTTCCATACTTTTCGTATGATTTCCTGAAATAATCGCATGCAAACTGGGTTGATTTTTCGATATTATAACGCTCATCAACCACGGAATTGATCTCCATTCCCTGCTCTGTTCCAGTTGCCTGCATGATCTGCCAGAATCCTGTTGCACCTGCCGGTGATACCATGTTGCTGTACTCGCTTTCAGCTGCGGCCAGATATTTGAAATCATCAGGGATATCATTCTTCCTGAGTATTTTCTCAATGACGGGCAGGTAGCGGTTTGCCCTTTTAATGATAAGTATCGTTGAAGAGTGCCGGTAAGCACTTGTAAGAATTTCACGTTCAAGACTTTCTCTGGTATCAAAATTCCCGAGCGGCATTCTTTCACCTGCAAAGGTTACATTTTCAGGCAGCTTATAAGGTTTATTTGAAAATAAAGTGTCAGAGAGAGCCACCATCCGTGCCGGATTTCCGGATTGCCTAAAACTCTGGGTAACAGAGAGTAATACTATTACCGTGCCGGCTATAATCAAAGCTGCAAAAATTGTATTCCGCCTCAGATAAATCATAATTGCCTGGGTGTTTAGAAATAAAGTGCAAAGGTAATGTTTTTATACCTGATAAATAATTTCAGGATATCCAAAAATTAAAAAGATTCAAAATACGGCGGGAGATTTTTCAGAATTTGTAAGTAATACCTGAGAAGACCCCGAACGAATAAGGATGGATCTTCATCCCTGGTATATCTATATCATTGAATGGACTGATATAATATCTGAATGTTGGTTCAAGGTTAAGTGAGAGGTTATTGGCAAAGCTGTATTCCATTCCCATTCCCAGGGAGCTGCTGAAGGTGATCAAATTAAGTCCTTCAGTCGTTCCTACTTGTGTTTTGCTGCCATCTGCCGAGGCATAAACTGAATTGTTAACCAGCAGGTTTGATGATACTCCTCCAATAATGTTAAAATCAAGCGCCCTGTCAATAACCTTATATCTCAAAATGACCGGCAGTTCAAGATAGCTGAAGTTCTGCCGCACTGAATTGTCAAGATATGTAAGCGATTCTTTTACAGGGTCAAACACGTTATTATTATAGTATGTTTGTATCCTGTCTGCCGCCAGGCCATCTTTCAGGAAAATATCACTATTACTTGTGCGTATAGTTCCGTTGGAGGTAGTCACCGCAAAAACGGGATTGCCTTTTGCATTGTTTTGTTGTCCGAATCCGCTGTAAGCAGTGATGCCAGTAAGTTCTTTGCCGATTGTCGAATAGTAGAGACCTGACTGTATGCTGAATCTCCTGTTTATCTTGTAGGATAATGCCAATCCTCCGGAATAATTAACAATATTCTGTTCTGCTGCCATTGCCCGGGAAACAGCTTCGTTCTCGCCTGAGGTGATCCGTGATTGATAAGTGGGTGCAAATAATGCGGATATTGACCATCTGTTTGGTCCTTTGCTGCCTGTATTATCAGGAAGGGTCAGTGAATTCTCTTCATCAGGATTGAAATAACTGGCTCTGCCATAACTCAATGCAGTAAGTTCTGCCGGAGTGTTATTTTTATCTGACACATCATCTGACTCCGGGGGATTTTCGATATTCTGTACAGCGGCAAAAATATTGTCGGTTTTGACCGCTTCAGGTACCAGGTCGTCAGGAATGGAAGCTCTGGAAAAAACTCCCCGGTTTTGTGAAACTTCATTATAGGGCAGAATTGCAGCAGCAGCTCCGGGTAAAGGTGTAACTGATTCCGGATTAAGCGCAATAACCGGATTCTCCAGTTCTGCCGAAATCTCCCTGCTGAACCTGTATGCCAGCAAGCTTAGTGACAGGACCACAGCTATCATTGCTGCAGCCCTGAAAATAACCAATGGCAGCTGTTTCTTTCTGATGGCAGGCCTAATATTATCCCATACATCCTGCGGCGGAAGAACTTCATAGTCTTTCAGTCCGTTCCTGAAAACAATATCAATATTTGCCCCTCTGTCATCCATTCAGCAATTTCTTCTTAAGTCCTGTATATGATCCTACTCTCCTCTGGAGAATTGCTCTTGCCCGGGAGAGGTTCGATTTTGAGGTCCCCTCCGATATATTCACCATCCTGCTGATCTCCTTGTGTGAATATCCTTCAATCGCGAAAAGGTTGAATACCATCCGGTATTTTGGCGGCAGTTCCCTGATAATTCCCAAAAGGTCAACTGCTTCAAGACCTGAATAATCTTCATTATCCGGATCAGCATCAGGTTCCGGGATATCGTCAATATCATCAACCCTGTAGAGGTTATGCCTCGACCGGTATTTTTCCAGTGCCGTATTGACAATTATCCTGCGGATCCAGCCTTCAAAGGAACCCTCGTGTTTGTAATTTGCAAGATTTTCAAAGATCTTAATATATCCTTCCTGTAAAATATCCCTTGCCTCTTCATCGTTGCCTGAATACTGAAGACATACGGCATACAGCCTGGCTGCATGACGCCTGTACAGAAGCTCCTGATCTCTTCTGTTACCTTTAAGACAACCGCTGATGATATTTTTAATCTCTGACAAGGCTTTATATACCTACAAGAGTATAAAAATACATAAAAATTGTCTTAAATCCATATTCCAGCCATAAGATTGATGAAGAAACTTTAAAAAAGGTTGCTTTAAACCTGAAATGAGACTATTAAAGGCATTAGGCATTAGGCATTAGGCATTAGGCATTAGGCATTAGGCATTAGGCATTAGGTGTCAGAGAAAAGATTTTCTTGCCGGTCGCCTGTAGCCGATTACAGATGAATCACCTCTCCGTAGGCTGCCGCTGCCGCTTCCATGATAGCTTCCGACATTGTCGGATGCGGATGAACAGCCTTTATAATCTCATGGGCTGTGGTTTCAAGTTTTCTTGCCACCACAATCTCTGAAATCATCTCGGTTACATTTTCTCCTATCATATGAGCGCCAAGCATTTCTCCGTAGGCAGCATCAAAAACAAGTTTAATAAAGCCATCCTTTGAACCTGAAGCGCTTGCTTTGCCTGAGGCAGTAAATGGGAATTTTCCGACTTTCACCTCATACCCTGCTTCCCTGGCCGCTGCCTCAGTAAGACCTACCGATGCTATTTCAGGATTGGTATATGTACAGGCAGGGATATTATTGTAATCAAGAGGTTCCACATCCATTCCTGCCATTTTTTCGATACATATGATGCCTTCAGCAGATGCAACATGGGCAAGCGCAGGACCATGAACAATATCCCCGATGGCGAAGACACCCGGAGCTGAAGTACGATAGTATTCATCTACCAGCACCTTGCCCTTGTCAGTTTTGACTCCGGCTTTATCAAGTCCTATATCTTCAATGTTTGTTGTCACCCCGACTGCTGACAGTACAATATCCGCTTCCGTCGTCTCGATACCCTTTGGTGTCTTTATTGTAACCACACATTTCTCTCCTGACGTTTCAGCAGATTCAACCGAGGATCCGGTCAGGATCTTCATTTTGAGTTTTTTAAATGACCTTTCAAGCTGCTTTGATACTTCCTCATCTTCATTGGGAACCAGCCGCGGAAGGAATTCAACCAGAGTCACTTCTGTTCCCATAACCTGGTAGAAATTCGCAAACTCACTTCCAATCGCGCCTGAACCTACTACAACCATTGATGCAGGCTGTTCTCTAAGGGTCATCGCTTCCCTGTAACCTATTATTTTCCGGCCGTCCTGCTTCAGGTTGGGCAGTTCCTTCGACCGTGCACCTGTGGCAAGAATTATGTTTTCAGCCGAAAGGTTTGTTTTCTTTCCTTCCGCATCCTCAATTTCCACGGTATTATTCCCTGCAAGGCGGCCGAATCCCTTTATGTGCATTATGTTATTCTTTTTAAAGAGGAATTGTATCCCTTTGCTCATACCGTCAGCGACACTGCGGCTGCGAGCGATGATCGCACCAAAATCGGGTTTGACCTCCCCCTCCACCCTGATACCATAATCCGATGCATGATTAATGTATTCAAAAACCCGGGCGCTTTTCAACAGCGATTTTGTCGGTATACATCCCCAGTTAAGGCAGATCCCTCCCAGTTCGGCCTTTTCAACTACCGCGACTTTCATCTTTAACTGCGAGGCTCGTATTGCGGCAACATAACCGCCCGGCCCGCTTCCGATTATTATCAGATCATATTCCATATCAGTTTTTTTACTTTAATACCTGAATCTTAAATCATGGTTTTTGTCTTTTCCCTCTCATCGTTACAATCCGGAAAATACCTTTTACAATAAGCCATATCAAAACAAGTGTAAAAATAATTGTTGCACCTACCGGGATACCTGCATAATATGAGATAACGTATCCTGAAGCCGTTCCGGCAAATCCTGCTACGACTGACCAGATAATGATCCTTGAATAGACCCTGGTGAAAATCATGGCTATATTTGGCGGAATGGTCAGCAGTGAAAGAACAAGAATAACGCCGGCCATCCTGATATTCAGTACAATGGTAAGTGCTATCAGCGCTGTGGTAATATATTTAAAGGTGTTGACATAAGGCGAATAAGTCCGTGCAAATGTCTCATCATAAGAGATATAGAGGATTGTACGGTAGAAAATACTGAAATAGGAGATCAGCAGCAGCGACATTATTCCAAGTGCAATGATATCGGCATATGTAACTGTCAGGATACTGCCGAAAAGGTAACTCATAAGGTTTGGGGAATAACCTGGTGTCATATATATGAAGATTATCCCAATCGCCATTCCGAAAGCCCATAATATTCCTATTGCAGAATCCTCCCTGATTTTGTGCCTTACTGACAGGTATTCCACGCCCAGGGCGGAAATGATCCCGAATATGGCAGCTCCCATCACCGGATTGAATCCCGCATAATATCCGATACCTATCCCGCCAAATGAGGCATGTGTAATCCCTCCGCTGAGAAAAACCATTCTCCTGGAAACGATATAAGTCCCTGCAAGCCCTGCAGTTATGCTGGCAAAAACTGCTCCAAGCAATCCTTTCAGGATAAATTCATATTGAAAAAAAGTGCCTTCCAATCAACTGTGGATTTTAAGTACTGTATGCGGAACCTCACCATGGGTGATCAGCTGAATAGGACATCCGTAAGCAAGGAGCTGTTCATTGGTTATCTCTGACGAGGGGTGATAATGAAGTCCCATGTTTACACAAGCATAGGATTTCACATAAGATGAGATCATTCCTATATCATGAGATACCATCAGGATTGCCATACGCCTGTTCAGGTCACGCAGTTTCTCATAGAAATCATTTTCAAAATTTGAATCCACAAAGTTGCCGGGTTCATCCAGGAGCAGTAATTGGGGATTGCCTATGATTGCCCGTCCAAGGAAAACCCTCTGCAGCTGACCTCCTGACAATTCATTCAACGACGAGTGTGCCAATGCTGAAAGTCCCAGTTCTTCAATCACCTCTGCCGCCCTTTTCTTATCTTTCTTTGACATTCTCGAAATTATCTTTTTACGGATCATCATTCCTGAGAGTATCACATCCGTTACAGTTACCGGGTAGGTAATATCTCCTGTTGAGATCTGGGGCAGGTATCCTATGCTGTTGCCGCTGGCAAGATCGTTGCTGAAAACAATCTTTCCGCTGACCGGTTTTATCAATCCGAGTATCACCTTGAGAAGGGTTGTCTTTCCTCCTCCGTTAGGTCCTATCACTCCAATGAAATCGCTTTCGCTCACCCTGAAACTGACATCCCGGAGCGCAAAACCGGTACCATAGGAAACAGATACAGAATGTATTTCAAACAGGTGCAACATAATCTTAATTTTCGGTGAAGCTTTTATGCAATTGAGTTATTATTTTAATCGTTGTATCCAGCCACTCTTCCGACAGGGGATCTATTACCTCAACCTTTGCTCCAATCTCATGTGCAATTGTACCGGCATTCCTGCTGTCGTACTCTTTCTGGACAAAGATCGTTGTAATGCTTTCTTCCCTGGCCAGGTCTATGAGTTCTTTTATTCTTGACGGAGGTGGCTCCTTCCCTTCAAACTCCACCGCTACTTCGACAAGATCATAATCCCTGGCCAGATATCCTAGATTAGGATGATATATCATGAATGATCTTCCAGCAGCATCCCTGAAAAGCGAACCTGCCAGACTGTCAGCCCTGGTGATCTTTGAAAGCAGGATTTCGTAATTTGAATCATAATTTTGTGTTTCCCCGGGATTAAGGCTGCAAAGCAAATCTTTTATGGAAGAAGCCATAATAACAGCACATTTTGGTGAAACCCAGTAATGCGGATCAGCTCCTTCAGCATGTTCCTCTTCATGTTGCTCACCGGGAACTATAGGATTTATTTTATCACCCAGGCACAGTTTAACCATAGTTTTATTGATCTGATAAAACCTGTCCAGCCATACTTTTTCAAATCCAAGGAATCCATCGCTTATATAGGCTTTTGATTTTCCCAGTTTATTTATCTGCTCCGGATATGGTTCATAAATATGGGGATTGGCTCCGGCCGGGACCATTATATTAACCATGAAATCGTCTCCGGCTATTTCCTCAACAAAATATTTAAAAGGCGCTATGCTCACGGTGATAATATTCTTTTCTGGTCCGGAAGGATCATGCCTGCACGACATTAAAGCAATAAGCATCAGAAAGGCAAACCACTTTTTCATAATATTTAAAACTCACGGCCGGATACAAAATTAACATATAACAGAACAAAAGGTTTATGTGTTGCAAATAAAATAATATACGCTATTTTTGATACCGATAACTGGAACGACCGGATGAAGAATAAAGGAGAGATACTTGCAGCAATTCTGCAGGATTTTAAAGATTGTTACCTTTTCCTCCATAATACAAAAGAATTCGCTGTCGTTGAAATGATAATGAATGAAGGATTCATTTTTGAAAGCCAGCTTCCGCATTCCACCGACCGTGTCAATCCCTACGAACCAATAGAAATTACTTACTTCCTTTTCCAGCGGAAAGATTACGGCTTGTATACCATCATCATTGCAATTCCAAAATCCATATATGAAATCTATTCTGAGGTCTCAAACAGATATGATACCGGGATCGAAGAAGTAATGACAATTACTGATCCCTATTATGGTGATAATGATGAACTTATCTATACGGCTTCCCCAAAACACATACTGGGTTATTTCAATATCAGGACTGCTGAGTTCTTCAGAAATAAGAACTGGGATCCTGCATTCAACAATAATCTTATAAGGCCTCCGGCCAGAAGACCGGTTAAACCCGACAAATTCGAATAATTCAGTTTTACATATGAAAATATCAGTTAGGATTTTTTTAATAACTATAGCGGGTTGTATTCTGTTCAATTCTGCCTGGGCACAGAAACAGTATACAAGCTATAAATCAATGATGCAAAACATTGACGCCCTGACAAAAGAGTACCCGGCTTTATGCTCTGTCAAATCTCTGGCCAGAAGTGCAGGGAACAATGAGATAATGGTTCTTGCCATAGGTACCGGGGACAGGGACAACAAGCCAGGGATCGCTGTTCTTGGCGGCATTGAGGGAAGCCATATCCTTGGAAAAGAGCTTGCTTTCGGCTTTGCTTCCTCCCTTCTGAAAGAATCTGGTTCTCCCGAAATCAAATCCCTCCTGGAGAAGATCACCTTCTACGTGTTCCCGGATGTCAGTCCGGATGCCACTGAACAGTTCTTCAGGGATCTGAAATATGAGAGGAACATAAATGCACGGTCAACTGATGAAGACAGGGATTTTACATTTGATGAAGATCCGTATGAAGATCTTGACAAAAACGGATTTATAACAATGATCCGTGTGACGGATCCTGCAGGCACATACGCAGAAAGCTCTGAAGATAAAAGAGTTATGGTGCAAGCTGACCTTTCAAAGGGACAAACAGGATCATTTTTTATTTATTCCGAAGGAATAGATAATGATAAGGACGGAAGCTTTAATGAGGATGGTCCCGGAGGCGTTAATTTCAACAGGAACCTGACATTCAATTATGAGGAATTTGGTACCAATGCGGGACTTCATCCCGTTTCTGAACCTGAATCAAAAGCAGTGATTGATTTCCTTTTCGATCATTTTAATATTTATGCCACTTTTGCATTCGGACCCCAGGACAATCTGAATCCACAACAAAGACCCAATGATCGTCAGGGGGCTTTGCCATCTCCTGATCAGGCTCAGACACCTGCACAGGAACAATCCCGGGTCCGTGTCCAGGGACAGTTTCCGCCTCAGGGGCAGCGGCGGATGATGGGACAGAACAGGAAAATCACCTCTGTTCAGAAATCAGACGAGATAATTTTAAAACTTGTTGCTGATAAATACCGTGAAATAACAGCGACCAGGGGTACTCCTGCGGTTAAAACAGCACCCGGAAATTTCATGGAGTGGTCTTATTATCATTATGGCAGGTACAGTTTCAGTACTCCGGCATGGTGGATCCCTGTTGAAAGGGATAAGAATGCAGAGGTCACATTCCTGAAATATGCAGAAGAAAATAAAATTGACGATGTATTTGTTCCATGGACCGAAATAAAACATCCTGACTTCCCCGGTAAAAAGACCGAGGTTGGAGGCATAAAACCTTTCTCAATGATCAATCCTCCTGCTGATAAACTGGAAGATCTGATAGCAAAGAATTACAAATTCATAGTTGCAGTCGCAGGTATGCACCCTGAGCTTGAATTTCTCGACGCTGAAATTGAAAATAAGGGGGATAATGTTTTCAGGATATCACTTAAAGTGCACAATAAAGGAATATTTGCCACATGTTCTGAAGCCGGCATGAACAATATGTGGACCAGGCTTATGCGGATAAGTGTTGAAACTGCCGATGGTCAGAAATTCCTGAGCGGACAGAAAGTCCAGAGAATAGAAAGGCTCGAAGGTGATGGCTCAGCAGAATTCAGCTGGCTGATAATGGGAAAAGGCGCTGTCAGAATTACTGCCGGTGCAATAAACACCGGGACTATAAATACAATCCTGGAACTTAAATAAAAACCATTCAAAGAGATTGTCATGAAGAAGATATTATCGACCGTTATACTGGTATCAGCACTTATTTTACTCACTGTTCCGGTCCTGCCTCAGGGAGCAGATCTGTTTTTCAAGGCTTCAGGTACACCTGCAAATCCTAAAGTACAGGTATCGTGGAACAAGTATTATACAGTTGCCGGTGTGGCAGATTTCTGCAAAAAGCTGGCTGCCGCATACCCCGGCCTTGTAACACTGGAAATTATCGGAAAATCATACCAGGGACGTGATATAAACCTGCTTGCCATTTCAGACAAGAAAACAGGTGATCCTGACCTGAAGCCAGGTTACTGGATAGACGGCAATATACATTCAATAGAGCTGCAGGGAACGGAAATGGCTATGTACACTGCGTGGTATCTCTGTGAGATGTACAATGAAAACTCATTTATCAGGGAGCTTCTTAAAGACAAGACATTCTATATTACCCCCACCATCAATCCGGATTCACGTGAGTATTTTACATCTGTCGGCGTACCCCCGAGATCTGGTATGATGCCATGGGATAATGACCGGGATGGTTTTTACGACGAAGACGGGTCGGATGATCTTAACAATGACAGGAATATAAGCCAGATGAGAAGGAAGAATCCTGACGGAGAATTTATTACGGATCCCAAAGACCCGAGAAGAATGATACGTGTGGAACCCGGGCAAAAGGGTGAATATGAGATGCTGGGGCAGGAAGGAATTGACAATGATGGTGACGGTCTGATCAACGAGGATGGCCCCGGAGGGTATGACGGCAACCGTGACTGGGGGTTTAACTGGGAACCTAATTATGTGCAAAGCGGTGCACATAAATATCCCTTTTCCCAGCCGGAGAATCAGGCGATCAGGAATTTCATAGTAATGCACCGGAATATTACCGGAGCCCAGTCATTTCATAATTCAGGCGGGATGATTCTCAGGGGTCCGTCAATCCAGGGCGGAGGAGCCGAGGTAAGCAGCCGGGCTGATGATGCTGTAATCGATGACATAGGTAAGAAGGGAGAGCTGATGATCCCCGGGTATAAACTGCTGACCATATGGAAAGATCTGTACCCTGTTTATGGAGGAGAAGTCGACTGGTGGCAGGGAGCAATGGGATGCTTTGTCTATTCCAATGAACTGTGGAACAGCTATTTGATGTTCTATGACACCACCAACACTGATCAGTATGAATTTGACAGGCTGCTTCTGTTCGAGGATTCATTTATCCCATGGAAAAAGTACAATCATCCTGTATACGGTGAAGTCGAAATAGGAGGATTCGGCAAAAATTTCGGAAGACTTCATCCCGGATTCATGATTGAAACTGATGCTCACCGAAATGCCGCTTTCTGTATATATAATTCTTACCAGACACCGAAGCTTGAAGTGATTAATCTTAAGGTAAACAAGCTTAACGGAGGGCTTATGGAAGTTACTGCCACTGTGGTTAACAGAAGAATGCTGCCAACACATTCCGCAAGCAATTTAAAATATAAAATTGATCCTCCCGACTATGTTTATCTGGATGGAGGAACAGTTATCGCCGGGATGACTGTAGAGAATGCCGATCTCAACCGCACAACGGAGCAGAAAAAGAATCCGCAACGAATGGAAATATCAAATATTGCCGGTTATCAGAGTATTGACCTTAAATGGATAGTAAAAGGCGGAAGTAAATATACAGTCAGGGTTGAAAGTGTCAAAGGCGGAAGGGTTTCGTCACAGACAGAATAAAAAATGAGGCCGTCCCCCTGATACGGCCCCATTTTCCAGGAATAAAAACTTACTGATCTGAAGAGGGAATGATATCTAATATGTCTGAAGAGAGATCTTGAAGTATCCTGTTGCTTTTGAAGAGTTTATTTCAAACTTCCATGCCCCGGTTTTATCCTTGTTTTCAGTATCGGAGATGACAAATGATTTCCGCCAGTTCAGGTTGCCCGATTCATCAATTACTATGTCGGAGTAGGTTTTCCCGCCGGGCATGATGATCTTGATGCGTATCTCTCCTGATTTGCAATCGCCGTTAACTGACATCACAACAGTTTTTGCCGTAGTTTCAACATCAAGAGTATAATCCCTGGAGAAGGTTGTCTCTTTAACGTTCTTTGAAAAATCCCATGTGGTCCTTTCAGAATCACCATTCAAATGTGTAAAGACATCAATCCCGGGAGTAACAAAAAAGGGTTCTCTGTTAAAATAGGATCTGTTTCGTCCAATATCCTCATAAACCCTGAATGCCCTGTTGAAACGGTTTGAATCATTCCAGATAACCCTGTAATTTCTCATGGCTTCGTCCATGACTTTTCTCTGGTCCTCAAGTGCTTTCTGAACTTCCTCCTGGGCTTTTTTCTGCTCGGCCATTGCTTTTTTCTGAGCATTGATGGCTTCCTGCATCTGTAATTCCTTTTCCTTCTCCTCTCTTGACTTTTCCTGGGCATTTACCCGCTGGAAAGAAGTACCGGCCACAAGTAAGAAAACTACTGCTAATATTAATCTGCTCTTTTTCATGACTGCCTGGTTTTATTATTTTCCAATTCAAAGATAATGCCGTCAGACCATCTGTTTTGTTAATACCAGGTTAATGCAGGGTTAATGTTTGAGCTTCTTTGCCGGCCTATTGATAAAAATTGAATACTTTTGAAAAGAAAACTGAAATATATGCAAAAGAGGAATACAATCCTGCTGCTTGGGATATTTGCTATCATAGTCCTTGTCGCCGGTCAGTTTATAATAATCAAAGGTGTCTGGCAGCAAAAGGATGAGATGCTCTATCTCAGGTACAGGTCGCTTTCGCAGGAAGCAGTGGCCGCTTTGCGCGGTATTCGGTCATTTGATCCCTATGACACAGTAATGTTCATCCTTGATAATTATTCCAGGAAGGTAATCAATGAGCTTGAAGAAGTTAAGAATAACGACCAAAAGCTGGCTGAGAAGAAAAAAGATATTCTGCTCTATTTTACCAAAGTCCTTGATTCGGAGCAGGACCTGTCAGCATATCTTTCAAAGTATTTTGAAAGCATGGGATTTGAGAAGGACTTTAATCACAGGATTGAAATCAGCAATCTCGATATCATCGGAAAGGATACCTTTAATATCTACATGAAAGATTCGTTCATGAACCGTAGGACTTCAGCCCGGGAGGAAATTTCCTCTGACCTGAAAGGATCAAAATCCAGTATCCTGGTTTACAGGCCCCGCCTCGTCAGCAACAACTATGCGTTATTCTTTGAATATTATATTGACTTCTCCGACAAGCGAAGAATGATTCTGAAAGAAATTTCCGCCTCACTGGGGATGAGCATTTTCAGCATACTTATTGTAGTTATAATCTTTCTTTATACATACCGCAACCTCATGGAAGAGAAGAGATTATCAAACCTGAAGACTGATTTCATAAACAATATGACTCACGAGCTCAAAACGCCTCTTGCAACAATAACCGTAGCAGGGAAAACTCTTGAGATGGAAAAGATAAGAGCTGACGATTTAAAGATCCTTGAGACAGCAAAGCTCATAGGCAAGCAGAGTGTGCATCTCAACCAGCTCATCAACATGATACTTGAAATAAGCATGTGGGAACGAACACAGTTCCAGCTTGATAAGAAAAAAATTGATATTGAGGAGGTCATGAATGATATCGTCAGAAGCTTCAAAACAGGATGCGGTGATTCCACTGCATTGAACCAGAAATATGCCTTTAACGGCGTAAAAGCAGATATTGACCTTGTGTATTTCACGACACTTATCAACAACCTTCTTTCCAATGCAGTGAAATACTCTGACAAGGAGTCAGTTATCAATATCGAAGGGATAACTGATGATAAGAATATATGCATAAAGATCTCCGATAACGGGATAGGTATCAGCAGGACCGACCAGAAACACATATTTGATAAATTTTATCGTGCCTCTTCAGGTAATATCCATAAATACAAGGGACTCGGTCTGGGGCTTTACTATGTCAAAAAAATTGCAACAGCCCATGGCGGAAACGTCACGGTTAGCAGTAAACCGGGAAAAGGTAGTATATTTACAGTAACAATACCTTATTAAAATATTTGAAAGGGATCATGAAAGTATTATTAGCAGAAGACGACCGGGATTTTGGCAACATTCTTTCACAGTATGTGACAATAAATGGCTTTGATGTTACACTTGCTCGTGACGGTAATGAAGCATGGGAACTGTTCAACCAGGAGAAGCCCGATATTTGCGTACTGGATGTGATGATGCCGGAAATGGATGGATTTACCCTGGGTGAAAAGATTAAAGGTGTCCATCCTGATGTACCTCTTATTTTTCTGACCGCAAAAAGCCTGAAGGAGGATATTGTCAGAGGCCTTAAAATAGGAGCTGATGATTATATCACAAAACCTTTTGATCCCGAGGTGTTAATACTCAGGATCAATAATATCCTCAAACGGGCCTATTCCTCAACGAATGATGAATTCAGTATTTCAAACACGATACTCAAGTTCAACACACTCGAGCTTATCTGCGGAAATACCAGGGAAAAGCTGACCCTGAAGGAAGCACTTCTCCTTAAATATTTTATCATCAACAAAAATAAAATATTAGCAAGAGAAGATATCCTGACAGAAATATGGGGAGAAGATGATTATTTTCTCGGGCGAAGCATGGATGTATTCATCAGCCGTCTCAGAAAATATGTTTCGGAGGATAAAAATATCGATATCCGTACCGTAAGAGGAACGGGGTTTATACTCGAGGAATTGAATAAAGAGGAATAGAAGTTCCTGGTTCCTGGTTCCCGGTTATTTGGAAACAAGCAACCAGCAACCAGCAACATTTTATATTACTTGCCCAATACTTCCTTTACCTTATTATACAGATCCTCTCCCCGCAGGTTTCTTGCTATTATGATCCCATTCTCATCGAGAAGGAAGTTTGCCGGAATAGCATTCACCGCGTATAGTTTTGCAGCAGCATTGTTCCAGTATTCAAGGTCAGAGACATGCGTCCAGGTCAGTTTATCAGCAGCAATTGCTTCAACCCACTCATCTTTTGTCCTGTCGAGCGATACCCCGAAAACATCAAATCCTTTTTTGTTGAATTCCTTATACACTCTTACCACGTTAGGATTCTCCTGACGGCAGGGATTGCACCATCCTGCCCAGAAATCAATCAGAAGCAGCTTTGCGCCTATCTTTGATGAAAGAGAAACGGGATTGCCGTTGACATCATTCAATGTAAAATCCGGAGCCTTCTGCCCGATAGCCACTGCTTTCATTACCTGGGCTCTTGCCATAAGATCCTTTGCAACAGGTATCCTGGCGACATTGGTATCCAGGGCATTGATGGCAGCTTCAATGTCTGATGCTTCCATTTCATAGCTCAGGCTGTTCAGTATCGACGGCGATACATAGGATGAGGGATTGTTTTTCACAAAATCCTTTTCAAGCTGAGTCATTTCGTTCTGGATTGCCTCTGCCTCTTTTTCGAGTTCGGCTATTTTTTCAGTGTTATTTTCCTGGCGGGCAGACTGGTACTCAATATATAAGTTTGAATATTTTTCGCTTAAAGGTTTATTGGAATCAATGAAGGACTGGTATTCATCCTGGGTTTTTGATCCGCTGACTTCAGCAAAACTCAGGGAATCAAGGTTCCCTGAAATCGTGATTTCAGAGTTCTCAATGTAAAAGGAGACTCTTTTCTGTCTGCCTGTGGCAACGAGCTGTACCATCTCCGGGAATTGAACTGAACCAGTCATTTTAAAGATCCCGTTTCTGGATAAGGCCGAATCAAGAGTGATAAATTTCCCGGCTTCTCTTTTCTGAAGCATGAAGGTCACACTGTCGGAATCCTGTATATTCCCTTTTACAACAAATTCAGGTTCTGAACTGCAGCCTGTCATAAGAACTGCCACGATCAGATAAATCATTTTTTTCATATTATATAGTTTAAATTATTTCTCAGATTTTCAACGATTCAGGCGGTGCAAATTTATCAATTATTGTAAATCATAATCCCCTTTTAAGATATTTATCAATTAAATAAAGGGCGGCCCGGTATGACGTAATTCTGCCATTATGCAATAGTCGCTCCAGGCGCGGCCTTGTCCTTTTTACTGTATCATCGGTATAGAATGAATTATTAAGGTATTCGATTATCGTATCGTTCATTCTCAATACTGCCTGTTGTTTTCTGTGTTCATCCCAATAACCGTTTGCCTTTGTAAAAGCCGTATACTCTGTTATCTTGTCCCACAATTCAGCAATTCCCGTATTTTCCAGGGCAGAACATACCATTACCTGCGGTTTCCATCCTGAAGGAGGTGAAGGATACATATGCAGAGCATTCAGGAACGAGATCCCGGCTCTTTCTGCTGCAATCCTGTTTGCACCGTCAGCTTTGGTAATAGCAATAGCATCAGCCATTTCTATAATACCCCGCTTTATGCCCTGAAGTTCGTCACCAGCTCCTGCAAGCATCAGCAACAGGAAGAAGTCAACCATCGAATGAACTGAAGTTTCAGATTGCCCGACTCCCACTGTTTCGACAAGTATTGTGTCAAAGCCTGCTGCCTCACAAAGAATGATTGTCTCTCTTGTCTTCCTTGCCACACCGCCCAGGGTACCTGCTGAAGGTGATGGTCTTATAAAAGCATCAGGATGAACGCTCAGCTTCTCCATCCTTGTCTTGTCACCCAGGATGCTGCCCTTTGTTTTCTTGCTGCTCGGGTCAATAGCCAGAACAGCAATTTTCCTGCCCTGGTCCGCAAGATATAATCCGAAAGATTCAATGAAGGTACTTTTTCCCGCTCCTGGAATGCCTGTTATTCCGATTCTTACGGAACGGCCGCTAAATGGAAGGCATTTTTCTATAATCGCCTGTATTGTCTCATAATGTTTTGGCAATAAGCTTTCGGTGAGGGTGATAGCTCTGGAAAGGATGGTCCTGTTGCCCGACAGAATCCCTGATACATATTCATCGACAGTGTATTTCCTGCTTTTCTTTCTCGCTTTTCCGCTAAGAACTTCAGGATTAATACCTGGAGGCTGTTCTATTCCCTTCTGAACCTTAAGCGCACTGTCATGTCTTGTTTTTTCCTCCATATGCGGAAATATTCAGGTGCAAAAATAATAAAAGGGTGTCATATTCCTGATTAACACCCCTTTAATTAAATATTTTTAACTTAATTAAGATCTACTTTACAGCGGCTGTCTGCTCGACATTTGCGTTCAGCATCAGTATCACCTCTGAATTTTTCGGATCGTTGGTATAAACATAAATTGCCTTGGTTACTTTCCCCTTGTAGCTGCCTGAATTGAAGGTAGCTTTAATTGAGCTTGATTCACCTGGTTTGATTCCAACGCCGGCCTGTCCCTGCTGAACTGCAGTACATCCGCATGTAGATCTTACATGTCTTATTAAAAGATCCGACTTGCCTTCATTTGTGAATTTAAACTCCACCTCTTTGGCTGTTGAACCGGGTATTGTCCCAAGGTCAACAGTAGAAGAACCGAGCTTGAAAGCCGGAGCTTTTTCCATATCCTCTTTGGTCATGGATGAAAAATCCTCAACCAGGTTTGCGGATACATAATAATATACATTCTCCTGAACGACATCATTAAGCTTTATTTTTACCATGTCACTTACATTGCCCCAGCCGCTGTTCTTCGTAGCATCATAGGTCCCTTCGACAATTCCCTTTTGCCCCGGCTTAAGAGTTTCAGGATTGGCTTTTATTGAAAGATGGGCCGGAAGGTTATCAAAACCTACTTTAACCGGTTCATCAGATATATTGATAAGCTGCATCACCCGTATTTTCTTCTCGGTCTTTTTGACATTAGTGAAGGCCAGATGATTGCTTTCAAACCTCACTGCGCCCACAGGGAAGGTAAACAGTTCCTCAATGGTTTTTTCACGGGGGATAACTTCACCTTTTAAAACCAGAACAACAACTTCCGGTTTTGAATTCGTATATACCGAGAGAGTCTTGTTAAATTGTCCCGGCCGGTTAGCCGGATCATACCTGACAGTGATTTTACCGGTCCCTCCGGGAGGTATTGGCTGTTTCGTCCAGTCAGGCTGTGTACAGCCGCAAGATGCAACTATATTCTGAATCACCAGGGGTTCGTTACCTGAATTGGTAACAACAAGATCAAAAGATTGTTTCCCTGCCTCTTCCTTGAATTTGCCGAAATCGTGCTCAGTGGCTGAGAGTTTCATTACCGGCTGCGAAACGGCTGAAACACTGATAATCACAACTGTTAAAAACAAAGTAAGTTTTTTCATTCTATATAATATTGAAGTTAAAACATAATAAATCTGATAATAATCCGGTTTTTTACATAAACAATTCCAGACAGGAATTGGTTGCATGATATAATACAAAAACCGGACCGGAAAATCAATGAACCATTTATCATTACAAAAATAACAAACTTTATCCTTTTTGAATATTATAAACCATAATATCATTAGTTTTGTTGCTCAGTCCGGATCAATTGGAATAGATTTTGATGCATAAGAATCCGGATTGCCTCATGAGGAAACAGAGAATGAGAAGTGCCCGCAGACTGATAATCATTGTAATAGCCAGTATCTTTTATTTAAATGCCGGTGGCCAGTTTTATAACGGACACCAGATGACATTTGGTAAAAACAGAGTTCAGTACTATGATTATTACTGGATGTTCTACAGGTTCGATGATTTCGATTGTTATTTCAATGAATTCGGACGTGAGCTTGCGCAGTATACCGCCGATTATGCAACAGAAAAGCTTGGAGAAATTGAGGATTTCTTTGATTATTCCCTGGAAAAAAGACTGGTATTCATCATCTACAACAAAAATGCCGAATACAAGCAAACCAATATCGGACTGGTTACTTCCGACGAAGACAGCTATAATACCGGCGGATTCAGCAGGATAATAGAGAATAAAGTAATGCTGTATTATGAAGGCGATCATGTGGCATTCACAAAGCAGATAGCCTCCGCTATAACCGAGTCGATAATCAATGAAATGCTGTACAATGCCGACGTAAAGGACAGGGTAGCCAGTTCTTCCGTGATCACCCTGCCTGACTGGTTTCTCAAGGGGCTTATTAATTACGTGTCATACGGATGGGATTACGAAGCGGAAAACAGGGTTAAGGACGGTTTTAAATCACGGAAATACAAGAATATAAACAATCTTGAGTATGAGGATGCAATATTCGCCGGGCTCTCTTTCTGGAGATTCATAGGGCTGCAGTACGGAGATGCGCTTATCCCTAACATTATTTACCTGACAAAGGTTTATAAGCATATTGATGACGGATTTCTTTATGTCATCGGTAAAGACCTGAAAGATCTGCTTAAAGAGTGGAAGGAATATTACGTAAATGAATATTCTGCTGACAGGAACGTGCCCGGTTACGATGAAAATACGGTCCGGAGATCAAGGAAAGAACAGATCTACCAGACAGTTAAATTAAGTCCCGACGGACAGTATATCGCATATGTGACAAACGACTGGGGAAGAAAAAGAGTATGGCTCTATGATCAGAATACCGGAAAGATTAAGATTGTTTTCAGGGCTGAACCAAGATATGAACATGTCATTGACAAGACCTACCCCGTGATAGCCTGGCATCCAAGCGGGAAAATACTGACCATCATTAATGACGAAAAAGCTGCCATGATGATGTACTTTTACAGGATCACCGGGAAAACAACCGAAAAAAGAAATCTCCTTTATTTTGACAAGATCCTTGACTTCTCATATTCACCGGAAGGATCCAGGCTCATATTTTCTGCTGTGAAAGACGGAATAACGGATCTCTATATACACACCATCACCTCGGGGACCAATGAACAAATAACCAGGGATGTTGCTGATGATCTCAATCCCTCTTTCCTCACTGACCATCCGGATGAAATACTGTTTTCATCAAACAGATTATCGGATACCATTACAAATACGGCAGATCCGTTTGAACAGGTTGCTCTGACTTTCGACCTTTTCACCTACAACATCTCAAGCAAGGGCAATCTCCTTACTAGACTTTCTGAAGGCAAGTATACCGACAGGTTTTCTTCATCAGGGATTGGCAGGAACAAGTTCGCATATATTGGTGATGAAAATGGCGTTCTTAACAGATATACAGCGACTTTTGACAGCTCAATAAGCTATATTGACACCACCACTCATTACAGGTATTTTATTAACTCTCTCCCTGTTACAAACTACGACCGGAATATTCTGGACCACTCGGTAATGAACGGATCTGATACCTACGGGGAAATCATTTTCAGCAAGAACAGGTATCTCCTGAGAAAAGGCAATCTGACCGGTTCGGCTCCGATACCTGAAAATGAGATTGCCTTAACCACTTTCCGGGAGGAAAAAACCAGATTGTTACATAAAGCGGACAGCATAGAACAACTGAGACAATTGCTCATTGCCGAGGACAAAAGAAGAAGGGACACTCTTACAAAGCCGCTCTACGAGTATTATGTAAAGAATGAATCCATTGATATCACCCATTATATCTTTGAGAAAGAAAAGCAAAACTATTATGAGCAGCTTTGGCGCAAGGATTATATGGATATAGACCTGGATACCGGGAAACTCGCACTGCCGCAGATCAGAATCTATGAAACTTCTTTTTATAACAACTACATTGCCAACCAGATTGACTTCAATTTTCTTAATAACTCATACCAGGTTTACAGCGGAGGAGCTCCTTATTTCAATCCGGGGCTGAATGTCCTTAACAGAATCGGTGTAATTGATCTTTTTGAGAATTACAGGATTACCGGGGGATTCAGGTTTTCCGGGAATTTTGACAGCAATGAATATCTGTTAAGCGTTGAGAACCTTAAGGGAAAATTCGATAAACAGCTTATTTTCCACAGGCTGGCATTTTTCAGTTCAAATGAATCAGGCGAATTCAAATCACATACACATAACCTGTACCTTTCATATTCTAAACCTTTTACCCCTGTGCTTGCCCTTAAAGGGACCCTTGCTTACAGGTACGACCGTCATGTTTATCTGCCTATCGACCTGGCATCCCTTGGTAATAAAAGCTTTGTCCGCCACTGGATCAGCCTGAAAGGAGAACTTATTTATGACAATACAAGGAAGAGAAGCGTAAATATTTACTATGGTACAAGATTCAAGGTTTTTGGTGAATACTATAAGGAACTCACTTACGATAAGTCGGATATGATAGTAGTTGGTGCTGATTTCAGGAAATATACCAGAATACACAGAGAACTTATCTGGGCGAACCGTTTTGCGGCAAGCACTTCATACGGGCCCACAAAGCTAGTTTATTACCTGGGAGGTGTTGACAACTGGATGGGATATCTCTTTAGCAAATACCCGATGTTCGATAATACAATTCCTGTCAGTCCCCGTATGAACTATGGTTTTCAGACACTCGCCACCAACCTGAGGGGATTCAGCCAGAATATAAGGAACGGTAATAATTTCGTCCTTATCAACAGTGAAATAAGATGGCCCTTTATCAGGTATTTTGCAGGCCATCCTCTTCATTCCAATTTCCTGAACAGCATCCAGATAGTTGCTTTCGGGGATATAGGAACAGCATGGACAGGCAGGTCGCCCTGGTCTAATGAAAATTCGTGGGATACTGAAGTCATTAAAAACGGGCCTGTTACAGTAGTGCTCGATTCCAACAGGGAGCCTATTGTGGCAGGATTCGGAGCAGGGGCCCGTGCCCAGATACTGGGGTATTTTGTCAGGGCTGACTGGGCATGGGGAATCGAGAATAATTATCTGTTGCCCAGAATTTTCTATTTGTCCTTCAGCCTTGATTTTTAATGCTCCCTGTAAAAGGCATGATTATTGTTTACCCCCATCTGCATTTTTTAAATTGAGAAAATTTGGGTAGTTTTGTGCGATTACCGTAATTTATTTAACTAAAAATAAAAGAAATGGCTTACACAATCACCGAAGATTGCACAGCATGCGGAACCTGTATTGATGAATGTCCTGTTGAAGCTATATCTGAGGGCGACATCTATAAGATCAATCCGGATATTTGCACCGACTGTGGTGCATGTTCAGATGTTTGTCCGGTAGAGGCAATTCATCCCGCAGAATAATGCAATCAGAAAGAAATAAAGGCCGCTGCACTGCAACGGCCTTTTTTATTTGGGATTATACCTTGATGCTTCCAGAAGCCCCTGAATATCTGTGTTTTTCATCATCCCTCCAAGGCTTATATCTCTGTTTTTCATCATGTATGATTCAACGATCCTGAATCCGATCCAGATTGCAGCCTTTCCCGGTGATTCATTTGTAAAAAAGGCTGTAAATGGAGCTTCTCCTGTAAGTTTCCTGATCGTAAACTGATCAGTGCTGAAAAGAAGGTCATGTTCAATAAGATAATACCACATCTGTCTCTCATTATTCCTGCAGAACTTCATCTGGTCAGCTGAAAATCCGAAAAGGACAGTATCGTTGATTTCCGGCATCATACATTTTTCAAAGTATTTAATCTTTCCCTCATGTATCATTTCGGTCATAACATCATCAGCCGGATATCCCATGGAGGCCAGATCCCATTCCGAGGCTCCCCACGCATACATACAGTCGGGAACGATGTTCCATGAGTTCATCCTTGCTGCAATATACCTGTATATCTGGAGCCGCGGATAATATTCACAATCTCTGCCGAGATACCTGTCAATCCCGATTCCGATAACCGAATCTCCCACGATAAGACTGTTATTGAATCCGGTGATGCATGTATATGCACCGGGGATAGAGGCATCAGGGAAATACCACTTATAATGGCGAAAGGCATCTTCAAGATCATCTTCAAGATCCTTAATATCAGGATAAAGATCCATGACTTTCTCATACACTTCATTGTTAAGCTTGTCGGTGCAAAACCTCACAAGGAAATCACCAAAAGCAGAGTCATTAACATTGCCTGCGTTAATGACATAGCTGAAGAGCTGAAGAAAATCACCATACTTTTCCTTTAGCCCGGTAACCTTTGAGGGAATTTCAGCAGGATCTGTCGTGAAGAGATCCTTTTCAAGCCTCATGATCTCTATGTCTACAGAAACAGCTGAGATGTTGATCCTGTAAGGATTCTTTTTACAGGAAAACAATCCGGATATGCAAAATATTATGATCAGGACGCCGATGGAACGTATCCGCATGACAATTCTATTTTATCTCACAAAAATAATTACTTTTTCCGTTGAATTTGCTTTTAAAATACCAGGGCGGCACGGACTGGAATGTTTTACGTAAACTTAAGATCTGCTTTGACCTGGTTTGCGGGAT